>JAYTAJ010000913.1:0-7093 GCA_043737575.1 Myxococcales bacterium
AGCGGCACCGCCAGGTTGGTGAGCGCGATACCCGTCAGCGGACTGTCGACGCCGTAGATGCCTTCGCGCAGCGTCACGATGCGCTGGTGTAGCGCCAGCGACTCCGGGTAGCGCTCGGCCTCGGCATACGCGCTCGCGAGCCCGAACAGCACGCCGCCGAGCAGCGGGTGCTCGGGCCCGGCCGCCGCCTCGATCGCCGCGCGCGTCGTCTCGAGCAGCGCGATCGCCGCCGCCGCATCGCCGCGCACCACGTGCACCTCGGCGAGCGCCTGCGCCACCAGCGCGCGCGACGTCGGCTCGCGCCCGTGCCCGCGCTCCAGCTCGTCGACGAGCCCCAGCGCCTCCGTCAGCTCGCGCGCCGCGAGCTCGGGCTCGCCGTTGCGCACCGCGATGCGCCCGCGGGTCAGCCGCAACGAGATCTGCAAGCGCGGCTCGTCGCCCGCGCGGTCCAGCGCCGCCGCCGCCTGCCGCACCCAGCGCTGCGCATCGGCCCCGCGCTCGACCCGACCGGCGTTGTCCGCCAGCTCCAGCGCCGCGCGCGCGGTGCGCCGCGGATCGCCCAGGCGCTCGGCCGCGAGCAGCGACTCCAGCCCGGCCTCGTCGGCCGCCGCGGTCGCGCCGTCCTGGCTCAGCACCGACGCGCGCAGCCGATACGCGTCCGCCAGGATCTCCGGATCATCGATCGCGCGGGCCTCGTCGAGCACGCGGCCCAGCCCCGCCGTCGCCTCGGCGCGCCGGCCCAGCTGCAAGAGCGCCTGCAGCCGGGCCAGCTCCGCCAGCCCGCGCTCCACCGCCGCCGCGACGTCGGGCGCCAGCTCGCGCCGCTCCGTCAGCACCCGATCCGCGCTGCACAGATCGACGTCGGGCAGCCGCGACGTCGCCTCCAGCGCGCGATCCACCACCGTCGCATCGCCGCCGCCGAGCGCGTCGAGCAGCGCCGCCAACTCGACCTGCCGGCGACGAACGCAGGCGTAGCGCAGCGCCATCACCTGATCCGACTCGACGTGCTGCACCCGGCTCGCCCGACACGCGTCTCGACGCGTCGCGATCATCCGCTCGACCCGACCCTCGACGTCCTCGTCGACGCGCGCCCACGTCGCCGCGCCATGGGGCCGCCCGGCGTCGAGGAAGCGCTGCCGCAACGCCGCGCGCCGCGGCGGGTTCCACAGCGCCGCCGTCGCGGCGCGATCGCCATCGCAGCGCACGGGCGCCGCGCCGTGATCGCCGCCGGTCACCATCACGATCGCGATCGCGATCGCGGCGAGGCCGACGACGGCCACCGCCGCCGGCCACAGCCACCGTCGCGGCGACGGCTCCAGCGCCGCCGCCAGCTTCGCGATCAGCACGGTCAGGTCGCCATGCCGCTCCGCCGGATCCGCCGCGAGCCCGCGCGCGATCGCCGCCGCCAGCGGGCGCGGCACCCCCGCCGGTCCCGCCGACCCCGCGGTCGGACGCACGCCGGTCAGCGCCTCGGACAGCGCCACGCAGCACGCGTATTGATCCGATCGCTCATCCGCGCTGCCGCCGCCGGTCACCTCCGGCGCCATGTACCCCGGCGTGCCGACCCGTCCCGTCCCGCCGCGCACCGGCGTCCCCACCGCCAGGTCGGCGCGCGCCAGCCCGAAGTCGATCACCTGCACGCGACCATCGTCGCCGACGACGACGTTGTCCGGCTTGAAGTCGCGATGCACCACGCCCGCCGCGTGGGCCGCCGCCAGCCCGCGCGCCGCTTGCAGGTACAGCCCCACCGCCTCGCGCCACGACCGCCGCTGCGCCGCCAGCCCCCGCAAGGTCGTGCCCTCGATCAGCTCCATCGCCAGAAACGCGCGCCCGCCGTGCATGCCCGCGTCGTGGACCGTGACGACGTTCGGATGCCGGATGCGCGCGAGCGTCCGCGCCTCGCGCAGGTGCCGCTCCACCTCCGCGTCCTCCGCCGGCGGCGCCAGCTTCAGCGCGACCAGGCGGTCGAGCTCGGTGTCGCGCGCCGCGAACACCTCGCCCATCGCCCCCGCGCCGACCCACGACTCGACGCGATACCGCCCGATCATGCTGCCCCGCGTCGGCACCGTCGCCGCGCCATCCGGCGCCATCGCGCGCGCCAGCTCCGCCACCATCAGCGCGCAGTGCGCGCACCCATCCACGTGAGCCTCCAGCGCCACCCGCCCGCGCGGGTCCAGCGTGCCGTCGGCGAGGTCGACCAGCGCGGTCTCGTCGAGGCACTGCATGCGGCACCTATATATACCGCCGCCGGCCTGCCGCTGGCGTGACCGCCATCGGCGATCGCCACCGCATCGCGCGCCGATGCCCTATGCTCCGCGCAACGCGGCCGGAACCCGGCCTGCCGGGGGGTGTTCATGCGGATCTTCATCGTCGTCACCGCGGTTGCTGTGGTCCTGCCTGCCGCCAGTTGTGGGCCGAAACCGACGCTGAGGGACGTGCCACCGCGGCCCGAACCGCCGACGACGCTGGCGCCAGCGCTCGGCGATCCGCCACCGCCGCCGTCCTGCCTGGACGAGCCGGTGCCGGTGGTCGACTCCGAGACACGCGGCGGCAGGCTGCTCGTCAGCGGCCAGCGCCTGTACTCGATCGGCCGCGATCCGACGTCGATCGAGGTCGGGTGGATCTGGGGCGGGCGCTCGGCCGTGCTCGCACGCGGCCCGCAGGATCGCCCCATCGTCGACGTCGCGATCGATGAGCGTCACGTCTACTGGTCGATCAGCGCGCACCGCGACGCGCTCACCGGGTGTGTGGTCGCGGACGACGGGGCGATCTACCGCGTGCCGCACGCGGGCGGCGCGGTCGAGACCGTGGTCGCCGCGGCGGGCTCGCCACGCGACCTCGCGATCGCGGACGGACACCTGTTCTGGCTCGACGAGGGCCCGTGCACCCCCGACCCGAAGATCCCAACGCCGCGGTCGATCCGACGCCAGGACCTCGCGACCGGGACGACGGTGACGGTGCGCGACGACCCGGGGCTCGCCGAGCTCGCGGTCGAGGATGACACCCTCACGATGCTGGTCGATGGCGAGGTGGCGCGCAGCGACGCGGCGGGCGCGGGCTACCGCGTCCTCGCGACCGCGCCCGGCGGGGCGAACCTCGTCGTGGCGCGTGGCCGCATCTTCGTGGCGCTGCACCCCGACGGGATCAGCCGCCACGTCGCCGAGATCCCTGCGGACGGCGGCGCCCCGGTCCGCGTCGCGCAGCTCGGCGGGGTCGACACCCTCTGGGCCGATGCCGACACGCTGTACGTGAGCGGCGCCGAGATCTGGGCGCGCCCGCTGGCCGGCGGACCCCTCGCGGTCGTGGCCGAGGACGCGGAGCTCGCGGCGATCGCCGGCGACCGACTGCTCGCCTGGGTTGGCCCCCAGCGCCAGACCCTGGTCAGCCTCCCGCGGACCCGGCGCCTGCACGCGATCGTCGCGACCGATCTCATCGGCGCGACCAGCTTGGTCAGCGACGCGACGGCGGTGTACTGGGCGGATCGCTACGGCGGGATCTGGAGCCAGCCTCGTGCGGGCGGCGCGGCCGTCCAGCTCGCGACCGACACCGGCGCCGAGCATCAGCTCGCGCTCGCGGACGATCGCATCGTCTTCACCAGCGATGGCATGGACCAACGCGGCCCCGGGACCGTCGGCTGGATCCCGAAGACCGGCGGCGCGGTGACGATGCTGGCCACCGAGCTCACCGCGCCGCTGCAGCTCGCGGTCGCCGGCACCGACGTCTACGTTGGCGACGGCGGCGGTGCGATCGCGCGGTATTCGGTGACCGGCGGCGGCGCGCCGGCGAGGCTGGCGCCGCGTGACCGCGGCCGGATCGTCGCGATGGTCGCCGACGCCAAGCGCGTCTACTTCATGCGAGCCGACGACCCCGCGATCTTCGCGCTCGACCGCGCCGGCGGCGCGATCGCGACGCTCGGCCAGACGTCCGACCAGGCCACCGACCTGTTGCTCGACGATGGCGACCTCGTCGTGGCGACCAGGTTCGACGGCATCTTCCGCGTCGCGGCGGCGGGCGGCACGCCGCGGATCGTCGCGCGGCCCCAGGAGGTGCCGGTGCAGATCGCGCGCGATCGCACTCACCTCTACTGGGCATCCCCGACCGAGATCGCGCGCATCCCCCGCCGCGGCGGCGCCAAGGAGCAGGTCGGCCCGGGCGCCGACGGCGCGCTCGCCGTCACCGACGACGCGATCTACTGGTCGTCGTCCGGCTCGGTCCGGCGCCTCCCCACGCCAGGTCCGGGCCCGACCCGCGGCGCGACGGTGCAGGCGACGGAGCCCGAGACCGGTCCGTTGGCCGTCGCCGGGACCACCGCGTTCGTCGGCACGCGCACCGACGTCCGCAGCGTCGACCTCACGACGGGCGCGATCGAGGTCATCGCCGCCACGCACCGGACCCCGAGCTGGGTCGGCGCCGACGCCACGGCGGTGTACTTCCTGATGGACGATCGGTTCTGGACCATCGATCGCGCCGCGGCGGCCAAGCATCGCGCCGCGGTGATGGCCGCGACGCGGCGGACCACCGAGCGCGAGCGCGCGTTCGACACCAACTTCGTCGAGCCCCTCGCACCCACGCCGGTCACCGGCGTGCGTGACGTCGAGCTGACCGCCGACGCGCTGGTGTGGACGACCGGCGACAAGGTGATGCGGCTGCGGGTCCGGGGCGGCGCGATCGACGTCGTCGCGAGCGGGCTCGAGGGCGCGACGTGGCTCGCGCACGATGCGACCCAAATCTACGTCACGGCCAAGACCGCGGCCGGCTGGGCGGTGCTCGCGCTCGGCGCTCCCGGCGCGGCGCCGATCGCCGTCGCCACGCTCGACGCTCCGCCACGCGGCCTCGCGGTCGACGCCGGCGACGTGGTGGTCTCGACGGAGACGGCGGTGTTGCGCCTCGCCGCTGGCACCGACACGCTGCAGGTGATCGCGGCGCACCAGCGCGGCGCCGCTGCGGTCGCGGTGGCGGGGCGCACGGTCTACTGGATGACCCGCGACGGGATCATGGTGTCGGACGGGACCGGCTGCGGCGCGCACCACGCGGCGGCGTGGCCGTCGATGACCGGGCCACTCCCCGGCGCCGGGCTCGCCGTGAGCGCTGACGGCGTGGTGTTCACCGATCCAGCCAGTGGCACGGTCGTGACCGCGCACTGATGAGTCAAACCGCGACAACGCCAGCCTACGGCTCAGCGCGGATGCGCCCCGTCCTGGAATAGCGCGAGCATGTGACCGTCCGGGTCCTTGAAGTCCACCGACCAGCCACCCGGGGCTTCGGTGACGGGCGTGACGATCTCGACGCCCGCTGCGGCGAGCGACGCGACGGTCGCGTCGATCCCGCCCTGGGCCAGGCCGAAGACCACCTGGGGCGTCGCGCCGCGCGGCACGTCGCCCGGGACACAGGCAGGCGTCGAGGCGCTTGCCGACATTGTCCGAATGCCAGACAGTGTTCTCTCGCATGAAACGACTCCTCCTGTTGTCTGTCGTCGCGTGCGTGCAGCCCACCGGCACCGGCTCGTCGCGCGAGGTTGTGCAGCGCACGCTCGGCGCGATGGATCGAGGCGATCTCGCATCGCTACGCGCGCTCCAGATGACCAGCAAGGAGTTGCGCGCGTACAGCATCTGCCCTGCCACCGAGCAGATGACCGAGGCGCAGCAGTGGGCGTTCCTCGACAAGCTTGCCGACGCAGCGCTGGTCGCCGCCGCCGATCACCTGAGGGGCAAGCACGTCACCCTCGATGCCGCCGACGAATTCCGGCCGCTCGAGGAGCACGTCGCCGGCGCCTTGATCGACGAAACCTGCCGCGCGACCCGCGCCTTCGCCGAGCAGGACGTCCACCTGTCGTTCTTCGCCGACGGCGAGGACGAGCGCATGAGCCTCACCGTCGGCCGCTTCGACGGCCGCTGGCGGCTGGTGTTCGTGAAGTACGGCCGCGGGTTCAACCACTGATCCGCCTCGTGCGCGGCCGGGCGATCTCCCGGGTTCGGAGCTCAGGCGCGTTGCCAGCGCGCGATCGCGTCCGCGACCGCCGCGGGTGCGACGACATGCGGATGGTGACCAGCGCCAGCGATCGTGACCACGGCGCCGCGGGTCGGCCGCGACAGCAGCGGATCCTGGTCGCCGTGGATGATGAGGACCGGAACCTCGACCCGGGCCAGCGCGGCGGCGAGATCGGCGCGCACCCGTCGCTGCGAGGCGAACGCGAGCGCGCCGGCGACCCGGGCCGCGACCCCGCGGCGCGATAGATCGGCGCGGGCGCTGGCGACCGCCGGATCGATCGCCGTGCCACCGCCGAGGAGTCGGCGCTGCAGCGCGGCGGCGTCGAGACGGCGCAACACCCGCCCGACCAGCGGCGCGAGCCGCGCATACCACGGCGCGCGCTTCTGCAGGAACGCAGGCGAGATCAGGACCAGCCCGCGCACCCGGGCCGGATGTGCGAGCGCGTGGCGCACCGCCAGGCCGGCGGCCAGCGAGTGGCCGATCACCAGGGCGGGCGCGGCGCGGCCGGCGGTGAGCGCGTCGAGCCACGCCGGCATCGACAGGGTCGACGGCGACGAGCGGCCGAGGCCGGGCAGATCGGGCCGGGCGCTGGTGACGCCGAGGGCGCTGGCCAGCGCGGTCATGCTGTCGCCGTTCCACGGGAGGCCGTGGAGCAGCAGCGCGTCGGCGGAGGCGGGATCGCCGACGACGTAGCTGCGGCTGCCGGCGGCGGTCACGAAGCGCCCCGGCGTTGCCGCCGGATCGTCGCCGAAGCGCGTGGCGATCAGGTGGGTGGCCCAGCGCTCGGTGGCGGCGCGCAGGTCGGGGCGCGCCAGGCCCACCGTCGCGGCGTGGGTGTCGGCGGCGGCGGTGTCGTACTCGTCCTCGACCAGGAACGTCAGCGCCTCGCGGTCGATGCCGGTCAGGGCGCGCGGCAACCGCGCCACCAGGCCGCGCGGCAAGGTGCAGGACGGCGCCGCCACTCCGATGTGCTCGCCGATCGCGCGCATCAGCATCGGCAGGCGAGGCGTCGACGGATCGAGGACGCACAGCTCCTGCCCGAGCAACTCGGCGTGCTCGGGCACGGTCGCCATCAGCTCGGCGAGGTAGTCGACGGTCACCAGCG
>JAYTAJ010000914.1:0-7090 GCA_043737575.1 Myxococcales bacterium
CGGGGCTCGCCCTCGGTGAGCACGGTGCGCAGGAGCTCCAGGTACGGGCGCATGGTTGGCGTATATCATCCCGTGGCCGTGGTAGGAGACGGCGTGCCCCCGGCGCCTGCGCGGTTCGTCGAGCTGATCGATCGGTACGACGGGTTTCTGTTCGACGCCTACGGGGTGCTGGTCGACGCGAGCGGGCCGGCGCCGGGCGCGGCGGCGGCGATCGCGGCAGTGCGGGCGGCGGGCAAGCCGCTGGCGGTGGTGACCAACGATGCGTCGCGGCTGCCGGCGACGGCGGCGGCGCGGTTCGCGCGGGTCGGGCTGGCGATCGCGGCCGACGAGGTGGTGTCGTCGGGCGACATGATCGCGCCGTACGTGGCGGCGCACGGCCTGGCCGGCGCGGCGGCGATGGTGCTGGGCACGGCGGACGCGCGCGCGTATGCGAGCGCGGCGGGGCTGCGGGTGGTCGAGGTCGACGACGCGGCGGAGATCGACGCGCTGGTGATCTGCGACGACGCCGGCTTCGAGTTCCTGCGCGCGATGAACGCGGCGCTCTCGGCGTGCGTGCGCGCGCTCGACGCCGGGCGGCCGCCGGCGCTGATCGTGGCCAACCCGGATCTGGTGTTCCCGCGCGGCGCCGGCCTGCTGGGCTTCACGGCGGGGACGATGGCGGCGATGATCGCGGCGGTGCTGGCGCGGCGCTACCCGGCGCCGCCGCGGTTCGTGGCGCTCGGCAAGCCGGTGCCGGCGATCTTCGAGGCGGCGCGGCGGCGGATCGGTGTTGACGACGGGGCGCGGGTGCTGATGGTCGGCGACTCGCTCGAGACCGACGTCGCGGGTGCGCGCGGGGTCGGGATCGACGCGGCCCTGGTGGCCGGCGTGTCGGTGTGGCGCGACGGCGTCGTCGCGGACGCGCACGCGCCGCAGTGGCTGCTCGAGCGGCTGTAGGCGCTACGCGGAGGCGAAGTTCCACGCCTTCACGACGACGGCGCGGGTCGTGAGGTAGTCGTCGAAGAACGTCGACCACATCGGCGTCGCCATCGCGGCGGCGAGCTCCTCGAGCGACGCGGCCTGGATCGTGATCGCGAGGTCCCAGGACGCGGCGCTGGCATCGGCGGGGACGCCGGCCACGATCGTGATCGCGGGCAGCGCGGCGAGGCGCTGGACGTCGGCGATGGCGTCGGCGCGGCCGAGCGCGGTGGCGTGATCGGCGGCGAGGCGGACGAAGCAGAAGCGGGTGATCACGTGGCGGCCTCGGGGTCGCGCAAGGTGGCGAGCCACGGCGCGAGATCGTCGGGCCACGGTCGCTCCCAGCGGACCGGCGCGCCGGTGATCGGATGCGCGAAGCCGAGGACGGTGGCGTGCAAGGCGAGGCGCGGCGGACGCGGGCGGAAGCGGCGCGAGGCGTCGTCGCCGTGCTCGTTGTCGCCGAGGACAGGGTGGCCGACGCCGGCAAGGTGGAGGCGGATCTGGTGGGTGCGGCCGGTCTCGAGGCGGACCCGCAGCTCGGTGGCGCGGCCGCCCGCGATCGGGGTGCGGGCGACGACGTGGGTGACCGCGCGCTGACCGCGCAGCGGCCGATCGATCGTCGCGATCGACGCCGGGAACGCGCCGTCGACCACCGCGAGGTACTCGCGCTCGACGTCGTGAGCGACCAGCTTGTCGGCGAGCACGCGGTTGGCGTCGCGGCTGCGCGCGAAGACCAGGAGGCCGCTGGTCGGCCGATCGAGGCGATGCACCAGGAAGACCGGACCGTCGCCGCGCTGCGCCAGCTGATCGAGCAGATCGCCGCGATCGCTCTCGGGGGTCGGCGCGGTGACGAGCCCGGCCGGCTTGTCGACGACGACGAGGTGGTCGTCCTGGTAGACGACGACCAGCGGTGCGGGCGCGACCGGCACCTCGGTGGCGCGGTCGAGGGCGCCGCCGAGCGTGGTCTCGATCACCTGGCCGGCGCGCAGCACGCGGCCGGCGACCTTCACGCGGGCGCGATCGACGAACACGCCGCCGATATCGATGAGGACCCGGGCCCGGCGTCGAGACAGACCGGGCACCCCGCGAGCTAGCACCTGATCCAGGCGGGCGCCGTCGTCGGCGTCGAGGACGGTGAAGCGAAAGGTATCGGGCAACGGCGCATTCGACTGTGGTGAGGCAAATCGATCCGGCGCCTGATCGATATCATGACCTGGGCTCCCGCGAAGCCCCGAGGATCGTATGATCGCGCGGTGCGTCGGATCGCCGTCCTGCTCGCTGTCGTTCCGGGGGTCGCGTTGGCGCAGCCGGCTCCGAACGATTCGGTGACCGCGATCCACGATCGCGCGGTCGCGCTGGCGACGGCGGGGTGGGCGACCAAGGATCCGGTCCAGCTGAACGCCGCGGTCGCCGAGTTCAAGCGCGCGATCGCGCTGGACGATCAGCCCAAGTTCGAGTGCAACCTGGCGGTGGCGCTCGAGGGCCTCGGCGAGCTGGCCCGGGCCCACGCGCGGCTGAGCCGCTGCGCCCCTCGCCTCGCCGCGATCGATCCGGAGCTGGCGCGGCCGCGGCTCGCCAAGCTCGCCGAGCTCGAGGCCGCGCTGGTGACGACCCACGCCGCGCTGCGCCTCGCCGTCAGTGACGGGCCCGCAACCGCGACGATCTCGGCGTTTCCGGACGACGAGATCATGACGCTGCCGACCACGGTGTGGCTCGCGCCCGGCTCGCCGACGCTGATCGTGCGGTTCCCCGGGCGGCGCGCGCCGAGCTTGCAGGTCGTCGCGATCACCGCGGCCGAGGTCGGCACCAAGCAGGCGCTGCAGATCGAGACGCCGCGCGAGGCGCCGCTCGAGCCGCCGCCCGACGAGCTGCAGCCCCGCGAGCCGGTGGTCGAGCCGCCGCGCGCCCGGCCGCGATCGCGGCGCGCCGCGACGATCGTGCTGGCGGCGGGCGGCGCGGCGATCGTCGGCGGCGCGGTGGTGCACGTCCTGTCGCGCGAACCGCGCCGCCACCTCGCGACCCTGTCCGGCCCCGGGTACGACGACTACCGCTCGACCTGGCGGGCGTACCAGTGGAGCACGATCGGCCTGTACGGCGCGGGCACGGTCGCGCTCGGGATCGGCGCGTACCTGTGGTTCCGCGATCGCGGCAGCCCGGTCGCGGTCACGCCGACGCCGCGCGGCGACGGCGCGATGGTGTCGTGGACCCTGGCGCGGTGATGGCGACGCCGACGACGTCCGAGTCCGCGGCCGCCGCGTGGTACTGCCCGAGCTGCGAGCGCGAGTATCCGACCGCGCTCGCGATGTGCCCGAACGACGGCACCCGCCTGATCCGCGTCACCGATCGCGATCCGCTGATCGGCCAGACCCTCGACGATCGCTTCGTGATCCGCGAGCGGCTCGGCGCCGGCGGCATGGGCGTCGTCTACCGCGCGTGGCAGACCTCGGTCGGCCGCGAGGTCGCGGTGAAGGTGATCCGGACCCGCGCCGGCGACTCGAGCGCGCTGGTCAAGCGCTTCCTGCGCGAGGCCAAGCTGTCGAGCCAGCTGTCGCAGCCGTCGACGGTGTCGGTGATCGACTTCGGCCAGACCGACGAGGGGATGCTGTACCTGGTGATGGAGCTGCTGCGCGGCCGCACGCTGGGCCAGCTGATCGAGGGCGGCGCGCTGCCGCCCGAGCGCGCGGTGCGCATCGCGATCCAGATCTGCGACGCCCTCGACGCCGCCCACACCGCGGGCATCATCCACCGCGATCTCAAGCCGGCCAACGTCATGGTCCTCGACGAGCCGGTCGGCCGCGATCCGACCAAGGTCCTCGACTTCGGGCTGGCGAAGGCGATCCACTCCGACGAGTCGTCGGTGACGCAGTCGGGGCGGCTGGTCGGCACGCCGACTCACCTCGCGCCCGAGGTCGCGCTCGGCGGCGACGCCACCGCGGCGAGCGATCTGTACGCGCTCGGCGTGATGCTCTACGAGATGCTGGCCGGTCGCGCGCCGTTCTCGGCGCCCGAGGTCAGCACGATGGTGATGATGCACGCGTATCACACCGCGCCCGAGCTCGACGGTGAGCTCCCGGCGCCGCTGGTCCTGCTGGTCGAGCGGCTCCTGGCGAAGAAGCCCGAGGACCGACCGCGGTCGGCGGCCGAGCTGCGCGGGCTGCTCGAGGCGGCGATGGCGCCAGGCGCGGCGGCGCAGCCGTCGCGGTGGGGACGCGGGCGGGCCGCGGCGAAGAAGCCGGCGCGCGGGGTGACGCTGGCGAGCACGACGACCAATCAGGCGCTGGTGCCGAGCGCGCCGAACGTCGCGCCGCCGTCGCGGACGCGGCGCGTGATCGCGATCGGCGCGGTCGGGCTGATCGCGGCGGCGGCGATCGGGTTCGTCGTCGCGCGGCCGGGGTCGTCGCCGTCGGCGCCCGCAGCGAGCGATCAGCGCGACGCCGCGGCCGCGATCGACGCCGGGCCGATCGATGCCGCCGCGCCCGACGCCGCGCCCCTCGACGCCGCCGCCGTCACGCCCGCGATCGCGCCGATCGATGCCGGTCGCCGCGCGCCGTCCACCGGGCGCCGCGCCAGCGATGCCCGCGAGTCGTCGTCGTCATCGCCGCCGCCGATCGACGCCAGCCTGTTCATCCCGTGACCGCCGCCGCCGCGGCCTCGCCGCGCGCGACGACCCGGCGGATCGCCAGGGCGATCGGCCCCGGCACCTCCTCCTGCAAGAAGTGCCCGGCCTCGGTGCGCGTGACCTCCGCGGCCGGCAGCTCGCGCTCGAGGTAGCGGATCACCGAGCCGAGGATCGGATCGCGGGTGCCCCACACCAGCGCGGTCGGCCCGCCAAAGCGCGTGGCGGTGTCGTGGCAGATCGCCAGCGCCGGGATCGAGACGTGGTGCGGCCCGTCGGGGACCATGCGCGCGAGGGCGAGCGGCGCCGCGCGATCGCGCACGCGGCGCAGCGGCCACCAGTAGCCGAGGGCGTCGCGGCCGAGCAGGCTGGTGCGATCGCCCTGCACGCCCGCCATGGCGTGCTGGGGAAAGCCGAGGCCGCGGAACACCAGATCGCTGACGATCGGCAGCCGCGCGAAGCGATGGAACGCGGTCGGCTTGAAGTCGGGGCGCGGCGGACCGATGACGGTGTTCGCGAGCACCAGCCCGCGCAGCCGCGGCAAGCGCGTCGCCAGCGCGTGGAGCCCGATCGGCCCGCCCCAGTCCTGACCGACGAAGTACAGCGGGCCGGGCGCGACCTCGTCGAGCAGCCGGCCGAACCACGCGCCGTGGGCCGACAGCTGGTGCGCCGCCAGATCGCGCGGCTTGTCCGACAGCCCGAGGCCGATCAGATCCGGCACGATCAGGTTGAGGCCGTCAGCCGCCAGCGCCGCGACCACCTTGCGCCACAGGTAGCCCCAGCTCGGGTTGCCGTGCAGCAGCACCACCGTCGGGCCCGCGGCCGGCCACGTCGCGACGTGCATGCGCACGCCGCCGACGTCGACCAGGCGGCGCTCCATCCCGGGGGGAAACCTGCGCTCGAGCCAGCGCGGCAGCGGCGGAGGGGTGGCCATCGCGGCAGCGTACGCGAGAAACGTCGTCGGTCGCCGCAAACCCGGCGCGCACTCGTCGCGCGGCTGGGTCTACAATCGCGGGCGGAGGATCACGATGTCCATCACGTCGCCGCGCATGCTGTTGACGATCGCGATCGCGCTGGCCGCCTGCGGCCCGAGCGAGCGCACCAACCCGGGCGATGGGGACGGTGGGATCGATGGCACGTCGATCGACGGCGCGCCGCAGCCGCACACGCTCGCGAGCATCACGGTCACGCCGACCAACCCGCTCCTCGAGCTCGACCTCAACACGCCGGGGTCGCAGACCTTCGTCGCGACCGGCAACTACCTCGACGGCGTGCCCGAAGATCTGACGTCGCAGGTGACGTGGGCCGTCGTCAACCCGACGGTCGGCACGATGACCGGCGCGACCTTGTCGATCCCGTCGTTCGCGGCGGCGACCGCCGAGGTCTCGCGCATCACCGCGACGATGGGGACGTTCGTCGGCGAGGCCCAGATCACCGTCGTCGCCTATCGCCGCACCGGTCCGACGCAGGATTTCTTCTTCATCCTGCCGTACCAGGACGCCGCGGGCTCGATGATGCGGCCGCTCGACTTCGCGACCGAGATCCCATCGCTCGACGTGTTCTTCCTGATGGACACGACCGGCTCGATGCTCGGCTCGATCAGCAACCTGCAGAACGCGCTGACGGGGACGATCGTGCCCGGCATCCGCGCCGAGGTCCCCGACGCGCAGTTCGGCGTCGGCTCGTTCGAGGACTTTCCGATCCTGCCGTACGGCGCGCTGCGCGGCGCCGACTGCAACAACGGCGGCGTCCAGACACCCGATCAACCGTTCCACCTGTTCCAGACCATCACCGCCAGCATCCCCGCGGTGCAGGCCGGCGTCGCGATGCTGCGCACCGCGACCGGGCCGATCGGCTGCGGCCAGGACTGGCCGGAGTCGGGCATCGAGGGGCTGTACCAGGCGAGCACGGGCGCAGGCCTCACCGGCCCCGCGCCGACCAACGTCCCCGCCAACCACACCGGCGTCGGCGGCGTCGCGTTCCGCGCGGCATCGATGCCGGTGATCGTCCACATCACCGACGCCTTGTCGCACGGTCCGGGCGAGCCGGGCTCCTGCACGATCCCTGGCTTCCCGACCGAGCTCGCGAACTACACGGGCGTGGTGGCGTCGTCGGCGCACAGCCGGGCCCAGACCAAGACCGCGCTCGCCAGCATCTGCGCCCGCGTCGTCGGCGTCGCGGCGATCCAGACCACGCTGCCCGCCCAGTGCTCGGGGCAGGCCGACCTCGAGGACTTCGCGACCGCGACCGGCGCCCGGGTGCCGCCCGCGGCGTGGGACGTCGGCGTCCGCCCCGCCGGCTGCGCGTCCGGCCAGTGCTGCACCGACACCAACGGCGTCGGTCGCGCCCCCGACGCCCAGGGCCTGTGCCCGGTGGTGTTCCGCGCCGCGTCCAACGGCACCGGCCTCGGCACCAACATCGTGACCGGCATCCGCATGCTCACCCGCTTCGCGACGTTCGACGTCAACAGCGAGCGCCAGGGCGTGACCACCAGCGTCGACGGCGTGCCGCTGCCGG
>JAYTAJ010000915.1:0-3103 GCA_043737575.1 Myxococcales bacterium
CCGTGGCGGTAGATCGCCGCGAGGGCGTCGTAGGCCTCGGCGTCGTCGTGCTCGATCTCGAGCACGGTGATCCAGGCGCGCTCGGCGCCCGCCGCGGTCGATGGATCGGCGCTGGCGCGGTGGGCCAGCTCGGCGGCCAGCGCTCGCAGCTCGGTCGGATCGGCGTCCGCCTCACGCCGCGCCGCCAGCGCCGCGCCGAGGATCGTCGCCAGCTCTTGCGGTCGGCCCAGCTCGTCGGCGAGCGCGGTCAAGGCCGCGCGGGCGTCGGCGTCGCTCGGATCGCCCGCGACCACGCGCGCCGCGGGCGCCCACGCTCGCTCGGACTGACCGAGGCCGTGATAGAGCGGCACCAGGCGGCGATCGAGGGCGCGCGCCGCGGCGGGCGCAGCGCCCGGATCGGTGGCGAGACACTCGAGGCACGCGACCAGCGCGACCGCGTCGCCGCTGCGCTCGAGGTGCGGCAGCAATTCGGCGGCGAGCGAGCGCCGCACGTCGTCGGGGATCGCCGCGGCGCGGACGCCGCCGGGCAAGAAGCGCACGCACGCGGCGAGCAACGCCGCGGTCGGCGTCGGGCCCGCGAGCCCGAGCGCGGCGCGGTAGTGCGCCAGCGCCGAGGCCGGACGATCGAGGCTGTTGTCCTCGAGGATCGCCAGCCGCCACAGGATCGGGCCGTGACCGCCTGGCGGCGCCGCGGCGATCTGCGCCGCGAGCACCTCGGCCAGCGAGTCCCAGTCGCCGCGCGCCTCGTGCAAGCGCGCGAGCGCCGCCATCGCCGCCGCGTCGCCCGGGTACGCCGCCGCGATCGCCTGATGGGTGGCCGCCGCCGCGTCGAGATCGGCGAGCCGCTCCTCTTCGACCGTCGCGATCTTGCCGAGCAGCGCGCGGCGATCGTCGGCCGACGCCGCCGCGAGCTGACGGCGGAACGACGCCAGGAGCTCGGGCCAGTCCGACATCCGCTCGGACAACGCCTCGATCGCCAGCTCGGCGTCGCGGTCGCCGGGCGCCAGCGCCAGGATGCGCTGGTGGACGTCGCGGGCCGACCCGTCGTCGTCGAGCTTGTCGTCGTAGATCGCGGCGAGCGAGCGCAGGAGCCGCAGCCGCACATCGGCGTCGCGACCGCCGTCGCGGACCTGGCGCTCGAAGGCCGCGGTCACGTCGCGCCAGTGCTCGGGCAGGTGCGCGAGCCGCAGCACCTCGGCCGCCAGCGTCGGATCCTCGGGCGCCAGCTCGAAGGCGCGGGTCGTCCACGTCAGCGCCAGCGCGCGCGAGCCCAGCCGGGTCTCGCACAGCGCGCGGATGTCGGCGATCTGCGCCAGCTTCGCCGCGCGATCGGGTGCGTGACCGAGGAGGACCTCGTAGACCGGGAGCAGCTTGGCCGGCTTGTCGGCCTTCAGGTACACCGGCACCAGCGCTCGCGCCGCGGGCAGATCGGTCGGGTCGACCGTCAGCACCCGCTCCCACACCCGCGCCGCGCGCTCGGGCTCCTGATGATCGGCGGCGACCCGCGCCGCGCGCCGCAGGAGCGCCACCCGCCCGTCGCGATCGTCCTGCCGATCGCCGAGGCTGATCAGCGCATCGACCAGCTCGTCCCACTGCCGCAGCCCGCCGTACAGCCGCTCGAGGCCGTCCCAGTCGCCCGCCGCCGCGTACAGCTCGCGCAGCGTGCGCAGCGCCTTGGCGTGGCCGGGATCGACCTGCAGGATCCCCGCGAACGCCTCGGCCGCGAGCGCGGGCGCGCCGATCCGATCGGCCAGCAGCGAGCCGAGCTTCTCGAGGAGCGCGACCGCTTCTTGCGGCGTCCTGGCGCGCGCGCGCTGGCGGCCGAGGATCTCGGCCAGCGCGAGGTAGCGCTTCTCGCGCTCGTACAAGCCGGCCAGCGCCGCGTAGCTCTCGTCGAGCCCGTCATCGGTGCGATGCGTGATCCCGGCCTCGCCGCCCGCCTCGCCCGCCTCCGCCAGCGTCTGGTTGTGGATCTCGATCGCGAGGCGGGTGTCGCCGACCCGCTCGGCCGCGAGCCGCGCCATCTCCGCGCGCTTGGTCCGCCGCTCCGCGCCCGCGAGCCGCTCGGCCTCGTGGCCGAGCAGCGTGATCAGCTGCCGCCACTGCCGCCGCCGGGTGTAGATGTCCTTCAGCCGCGTCGTCGCGTCGAGGTCGCCGCCGTCGAGCTCGAGCAGCCGCTCGAGCGGGCGGATCGCCTGCGCGTAGTTGCCGAACCGATCGATCCACAGATCGGCGGTCTCGCGCAGGATCGCCGCGCGCTCGGGCGCCGGCACCGACGCCAGCTCGGCCTTCTTGCCGAGCACGCCGATCAGATCCTGCCATCGCCCCATCGCGCGGTACTTCGCCGACAGCTCGTCGATCGCGCGGACGTCCTCCGGATCGATGCGGAGGATCGCGTTGTAGGTGTTCAGCACCATCGGATCGAGCCGCAGCTTGTCGGCGTAGATCGCGACGATCTCGTACAGCCGATCGATCTTGCCGCGGGCGTCGGCCTC
Organism: Myxococcales bacterium; assembly: GCA_043737575.1. Taxonomy (GTDB): domain Bacteria; phylum Myxococcota_A; class Polyangia; order Haliangiales; family Haliangiaceae; genus UBA2376. The sequence goes on from JAYTAJ010000915.1 coordinate 2,496, forward strand.
GGGCAGCCGCTCGACCTCTTCCTTGATCAGATCGAGCAGCGGGTTCCACTTCTCGGCCTTGCGATACAGGCGACGCAGCGCCTCGCGGGCCTCGGTCGAGGTCGGATCGGCGCGGAGCAATTGCTTCCACGCGTCGAGGGCGCGCTCGGGCGGAAACCCCGCGGCCGGGGTCGCGAGCTGCGACTCCGACAGCTCGGCGATCTCGATCGCCAGCGCGCGGGCGCGGGCATCGCTCGCCGGCGACGTGCCGAGGGGCGGCAGCGCCTTCTCGGCCTGGCGCAGGATCGCCACCAGCTTGCCGCCCTCGCCGCGCGCGCCGTGGTACGCGCGGTAGAAGTCGAGCGCCGCCGGGTGCGCCGCGTCGAGCTTGCGGATGCGGCGGAAGTAGTCCTCGGCGCCGTCGAGATCGCCGAGCCGCTTCCACAGCACCATGCCGACCTGCAGCAGCATGCCGAGATCGCCGTCGCCGCCCTTGGCCTTCAGCGCGCTCGCGTAGAGCATCACCAGCGACTGCCAGTTCTCGCTCTGCTGGAAGTGATCGCCGAGCACGCGCAGCGCGTACGGCTGCGCCGGATCGGTCGCGATCAGCTTCTTCAGGTGCTCGAGGG
>JAYTAJ010000916.1:0-3098 GCA_043737575.1 Myxococcales bacterium
GCCGGTCCCCGCGAGATCGATCGCGACGTCGCCCTCGGTGTCGATGAAGTCGAGCTGACGCCCGAGCGTGAGCCGGCCGCGATCGACGTGGGGCCCGGCCGCGACCCGGATCGATCCGAACCGCGCGCCGACGAACGGCGCGATCCGCCCGACGATCAGGCGGCTGTGCACGATCTCGAAGCGGCCCGGCCAGTCGATCGGCCAGTCGACGCCGCCGCCGAACGGCACGCCGATCGCGACGCCCGCGGTCCACGCGCCGCGGCTCCACGCGACGTCGAGGTGCGGTGGCGTCGACCAGCCGGCGTCGGTGTCGGCGGTCCACGCGCCGTCGGCGCCGCGGCCGGTCAGCTGCGGCCGCGCCAGCACCACGCCGAGGCCGACCCGCCAGCCGCCGCCGTCGGCCAGCGCCGCGGGGTTGGTCCACGCCGCGCCCGCCTCGTCGTCGCGCGCCGCGCCTGCGCCGCCGGTCCCGGCCGCGGTGATGGTCTGGGCCGGCACCGCGAAGCCACCCGCGGCGGCGACGCTCGGCACCAGCACGATCGCGATCGCGAGGCGCCTCATGGCGTGAACGTCCCGTCGAGGAAGCCGGCCAGCTCCCGGCCGCCACGCCCGAACTCGAGCTCGACCGGGATCACCAGGAACGCGTGCTCGGCGAGGTAGTCGCGCCGCGGCGCGCCGGTCACCCGCTCGAGCGTCCGCGTGTAGTCGTTGGGGATGATGAAGTCGAGCGTCGCCATCTGCAGCAGCAGCGCGCGATCGCCGGTCGCGGCGCCGACGTTCTGCGGATCGACCGCGTCGACGATCCAGCGCGCGACGTCGAGGAACCGCTCGGCCTCGTAGCTGCCGGCCGCGATCCCCTCGCGGGTGAAGAAGCCGTCGACCTGGGGGCCGAACCACGTCGAGTCGCCGAACATGTCGACCAGATCGGCGCCCGGCACGTTCAGCACCGCGCGGCGCACCGTCGGCTGGGTCGCGAGCAAGGTCGCGCCGAGGATGCCGCCGAGCGACTGGCCGGCGTAGTAGACCCGCGTCGGATCGACCGGCGCGCCGATCACCGACTGCCACGATCCCTGCTCGAGCGAGCGGATCAGCGCCGACAGCTCGATCACCGCCTGATCGAAGTGATCCTTCGTGTTGGCGATGTGCTCGATCTCGAGGAACGCCGCGCCCGACGCGACCGGATAGTTGAGGACCGGCCACTGCGCGAGCCGGTTGCCGGCGCCGCTGCCGTCGACGCAGCGGCCGTCGGGCGCGCAGGTGGTGCCAACCGCGCACGGCGGCAACGACACCAGGTTGCCGGTCCGCGGATCGACCACCGAGATCGGCCCGCCCGCGATGCACTGCGTCCGGGTGCCGTGGAACGGCAGATCGATCGCGATCGCCGCGAAGCCCTTGCTCGCGAGGGCGTCGCCGATCGCCAGGACGAAGCGACGCTCGGTCATGACGCCGTGGCCGAACACCACGACCGGCACCGGGCGGGTCGGGCTGAGGTCGCGCGGGATCGTCATCGTGAACGCGATCTGCTGGACGCGATGGCCGCCGTCCTCGCGCCACGCCCGGGTGGTGTCGTCGAGGAAGTACGGCACCGCGAGCGTGCCCTGCGCGACCTTGTCGACCGACAACAGCGACGTGATCGCCAGCGGAAAGTCGAGCAGCGCCTGGCCCGGCGATCGAAACGTCACGCCCGCCGGATCGAGCGGCATCGCCAGGCGATCGGCGGTCTGGGCCAGCGCGTCGAGGCGCGGCGCGATGGTCTGGGTCACGAACGGCCAGGCCGCGACCACGCCGGCGCGGCCGCGGGCGTCGAGCAGCGTGCCGAGCCGCGCCCGCGCGTCCTCGAGCCGCACCGCGTCGCGCAGCGCCACCGCGTCCACCGTCGACGCACCGTCGTCGACGATCGGCGCCTTGGCCGCGAGCAGCACCGCCGCCGGCATCGCCGCGATCGGCTGGCCCGCCAGGTCGCGGACGCCGTCGCGCACGATCACCGCGTAGCCGGTCTGCTCGGCGAGCGGCGGCTGATCGAGCGACAGCACGACGTGGATGCCGTCGGCCATGAGCCGCGGCGTCGCCGGGATCCGGATCGGAACGTCGCCGACCCGCCACAGCTCGACGGTCGCGGTCGTCACCGACGCCGGCGCGATCGGCCCGGTCAGCTCGAACAGCAGGTTGGCGCTGGTCGCGAAGCCGTCGTAGGCGCGCAGCCGATGCTTGGCCTCGGTCTCGAGCGCGCTGTCCCACGACGCGGGCGGCAGATCGACGCGGTTCGTCGCCGGATCGATCAGCAGCTGGATCGGGATCGGCATGCGCTGCGACGGCTTGTCCATCGCCAGCTCGACGCGGGTCGTGATCGTGAAGCGCCACAGCGCCGCGATCTCGTCGCGTGGCACGCCGCGGCCGCCGAGCCAGTCGAAGATCGGCGCCAGCTCCAGGCGGATCTCCTCGAGCTTGCGCGCGTTCTCGGCGCGCTCGGCGACGGTGTCGCCCGGGAACGCGCGGTTGTGGGCGGGCGTGTCGAGCGGCTCGGTCTGGCGCAGGAAGTAGAACGCCGCGTCGCACAAGAGCGCGAGGCCGGTCTTGCCCTCGACGCCAGCGTCGCCGCCGCGGACCACGACGAAGTAGGTCGCGCCGCGATCCCAGCCGGCGCGCGGCGCGTCGATGGTGAGGCGCCGCTCGTCATCGGCGACGGTGAACGTGACGCCGTCGACCCGGGTCGGCGTCGGCCCCCACTTCCAGACCTGCACCGTCTGATCGGTGACGGTCGCGGGCGCGATCGGCCCGGTGAAGTCGACCGTCGCCGCTGACGCGCTCGACCAGCCGTCGAGGGTGTTGAGGTACGTGTACAGCTCGACCTCGGCCGCCGAGGTGTCGTCGTCGATCGGGATCGCGAGGCGCCCGGCGGCGGCGTCGCGCAGCGCGTCCGACGGCATCGGGATCACCTTCGCGTCGGGATCGAAGCGCGCGTGGATCGCCTCGGGCGGCGGATCCGGCGCATACGCGGTACACGCGGCGCAGCCCACCAGCGCCAGAAAGAGCCTCATGGTCGCGGACTCTACGGCACGCCGAAGTGGACTGACCAGAGTAACGAGGGCCGAAGCCCC
>JAYTAJ010000917.1:0-3098 GCA_043737575.1 Myxococcales bacterium
CATCGCTTCGAGGCCCACGCCGGATCGGACCTCGCCCGCTACTCGACCGCGACCATCGGGGCCGAGGTCGGGTGGCGGTTCTTCGTGTGGAAGGGCCTCTACGTGGCGCCGGTGGTGCGCTACTGGCCCAACGTCTGGGACAACGCCCCCGCGGCCGGCGTGACGGTGAAGACGATGGGCGGCTCGCTCACGCATGCCCCCGCCAAGCAGGGCGTGGAGGGCCTCTTCGCCAACGTGCTGGTGGGCTGGGCCTTCGATCTCTCTGCCGACCGTCGCTGATCGATCGGGCGACACCGCTCGAAGCGTGGCCTCTTCTACGAGGCCGCGGGCGCGACGAGGAGTCGACCCTCGATCGAACGGATCTCGTAGTTGAACTGGCGCAGGAAGCTGAGACCGATCAGGCCCTCGATGCCCCAGCCCTCAGGGAGATCCTGAACGTGCACGACGAAGTCGTTCATCGGATATCCGAGGCACTCGAACCGCGCGACCCGGATCAGGTAGCCCGCTTCGCGACCGACCGCGGAGCGCATCACTGTGATCGACTCGCCTTGGCGCGGGTTGTAGCCGAGCTCGTCGAGGACCTCGGGCACGATGATTGTCTCGGCCGCCCCGGTATCCAGGACGAGCCGAAGCGGCCGCCGCTGCCGCTGCGAAGGGCTCCAGACACGACCACCGACGATGATCAGGTCGAGCCCGGGATCGAAGCGCGTCGCCTTCACGACCAGACGAGCTGACGACTCGGGCCGCGGATCGTGCCGGTCCAGAAACAGCCGACCTCGTCGTGACTCTCGAACGCTGCCTTCACGTCGGGCGAGACCACCCGGCGATGCGGATCGTGCGCGACGACGACGGCGGTGCCGAGCTCGAAGTCGGTCTCGTTCGCCCACGCGGTGTCGACGAGCACGACCCACTGGTCAGGAAAGCGCTCGCAGATCTCGACCCACGTGAGGCGCTCGAGATGCTCGCTGATGGTTCGGGCGCTGCTGGAGGTCATCACAACAGCTAGCCTCGCCGCGCGGGAAGGAATGTCAAGTTTTCGGCGGCGTGGCGCGGTGCGCCGCTACACCAGCGGCAGGCGGCGGGGCTCGGGCTTGCGGGGCGCGAGGACGCCCGCGACGGCGACGGGATCGGCGGGGGCCTCGACGCCGTCGGACAGCTCGAGGGTGAAGCCGGCGTCGAGGATCATCTGGTGATCGACGGCGGGGGTGGCGCCGGTCGTGGTCAGGTAGCCCTGCGTGAAGATCGAGTTGGCGGGGTAGAGCGACATGACCTGCATCGAGCGCAGCACGACCTCGCGGCCGCCGGCGACGCGGAGGTCGGTGCGCGGGTGGATGAAGCGGAACATGCAGAGGGCGCGCACGGCGTAGGCGGGCTCGATGCGCGCGCGATCGCCGAGCGGCGTGCCGGGCCGCGGGTCGAGGAAGTTGACGGGCACGGAGTCGACGTCGAGATCGCGCAGCGCGAACGCGAGATCGAGCAGATCGTCCTCGTGCTCGCCGAGGCCGACGATGCCGCCGACGCAGGTCTGCATGCCGGCGTCGCGGGCGTGGCGCACGGTGGCGACGCGATCGGCCCAGGTGTGGGTCGTGACGATCTGCGCGTAGAACCGCTCGCTGGTCTCGAGGTTGTGGTTGAAGCGATCGACGCCCGACGCGCGCAGCCGCGCGGCCTTGGCGGCGGTGAGCAACCCGAGCGACGCGCACAGCTCGATACCGGACTCGGCCTTGATCCGCGTCGCGGCCTCGCAGATGGTGTCGAGGTCGCGGGTCGACGGGCCGCGGGTCGCGGTGACCATGCAGTAGCGGCGGGCCTGGGCGGCGACGGCGCGGCGGGCGCCATCGACCAGCTCGTCGACGGACTTCATCGGCGCCTCGCCGCCGGGCGAGCCGTGGCGCGACGACTGCGAGCAGAACCCGCAGTCCTCGGGACAGGCTCCGGCCTTGGCGTTGTCGAGCACGTGCAGCAGCACGCGCTGGCCCCAGTGGTGGCGCCGCACCTGATACGCGGCGTCGAGGAGCGTGAGCAGCTCCGCGGTGGGCGCCGCGAGGACGGCGCGGGCCTCGTCGCGCGTCGGCGTCGTGCCCTCGATCGATCGCGCGGCGAGCGCGTGCCAGCGAGTCAGGTCGGACATCGCGCGCAGCCTACAGGATCAAGCCTCGCGACGGCGGCGACGCGCCAGGATCGCGGCGGCGACGACGCCGAGGCCGATCGGCGCGACCGGGCCGGGGCCACCACCGGTGCTGCAGCAACCGCCGTCCTCCTCGCCGGGCGGCTCGACGATCTCGCCGCACGCGCCGACGTCGGCGCCCTGGGTCGGGAACGGCGTGTTGGTGAGGCCGGTGGTCTGGACGTGATCGATGGCCCAGCCCGGCCCGCCGATCGCCTGATCGGTGCCGATGCGGAAGCGGAGCTGGAAGGTCCGGCCCGACAGCTGGGTGCCGAAGTCGAGCGTGACCCGATCCGACGCGGGGAACGACGGGTTGGTGTCGCCGAAGGCCTCGGCGCCGCCGAGCGGATTGCCGCTCTCGGTGCCGAGCGTCGCGTTGTAGGGCACGTCGACCATGGTCGCGACGTCGGCCCAGGTGGCGCCGCCGTCGGTCGAGATCTCGATCACGCCGCCGTCATAGAAAGCGTCGGAGAACTCGAACTGGTAGGTGTGATCGAAGCTGACGGTGACCGCGCCGGTCCCGGCGATCAACGCGGGCGACACCAGCTGGGTGTCGCTGACGGTGCCCATGTCGGCGCCGCGCCAGTAGCGATCGAGCGCGGTGAGGCTGGCGTGGCGCCACGCGAGGTTGCCGCCGTCACCGGTCGCGGTCCACGGCGAGGTCGCGGCGTCGAAGGCGTCGTTGGCCGACGCCAGGAGGGTGTCGTCGGCGGCGAGCCGGATCGGCACGTTGACGACCTGGGTCTCGGTGCAGCCGCCGGGCGACGCGATCGTCACGTCGAGCACGCCGGCCGCGGGGCCGGTCACGGCGTCGAGGCGGACCTGGAAGCTCGCGGTCGCGCTCGCGTACGACGCCAGCGCGCCGACCACGACCGGTGCGGTGATGACGGTGAGGCCGGCGGTGGTGGTCGCGACCGACACGGTCACGCCC
>JAYTAJ010000918.1:0-3095 GCA_043737575.1 Myxococcales bacterium
CGAGGGCGAGCTGACCGCGCAGCACGTCCCACGTCGGCGCGGTCTCGAAGCCGAACGCCGCCAGCTCGGCGGTGGCGCGATCGAGCTCGCCGCACGCGAGCATCGCCGCGATCGGCACCCGGCGCGACCGATCGCTGTCGTCGGGCGGCGGCGCGTCGGCGTCGAGCTGCGCCAGGACGCCCGCGGGATCGAACGTCACGCGCAGCTCGAGGGCGCGCCAGATCACCGCGGCGCGGCGCGGATGATCGGTCGGCAGCTCGCGGACCAGGAGCTCGGCGTTGAGCAGCGCGTCGAGGGACTCGGCGAACAGCGCGGGCGCGAACGCCTTGGTGAGGCGCTCGTCCCGGCCGTCGTCGGGGGCCGCGGTCGGATCTCGGCCGGGCATCACATGCCCGCGTCGGCGTCGCTGAAGCTCGAGACGCCGCCGGGCACACCGCCATCGTTGGGCCCCCCACCGCCGCCCGTGCTGCCGCCGTCGCCACCACCACCACCGTTACCGCCACCACCGTTACCGCCACCACCGTTACCGTTACCGTTACCGCCACCGTTACCGTTACCGTTACCGTTACCGTTACCGCCCGTGCTCGTCCCCGCCGGCGGCACCGCGATCGCCGCCGCCATCAGCTCGTTCTCCGCCGTCCACAACGCATAGATCCCGCGGCGTCCCGGCTGCCCCGCCGCCGCCTGACACGCGGCATACGCGCGATCGAGCCGCGCCAGCGCCGCGCCGCGCGCGCGTGGCCGCGTCGCGTTGTACAGCGACCCGCACGCCGCGATCTCCGACGGATCGGCATGGGGCGCATACAGCGTGTCGATCTGTCCGCCATGCGCCGCGCGCCAGGTGTTGACGAACGGCTGACCCTCGCCGCGCGCCGCCTCCTTCCACGGATCGGGGCGCTTGCCGGCCTCGATCTCCTTGGCGCGCCGCGACGCCTCGGCGACCTGGCGCAAGAACCCGCCCGCGCCGCCGATGTCGAAGTTGATCTTGCCGTCCCACGCCGCGAACGCCGCGGTGGCGCGCGCGAAGATCGTCTTGAAGTTGTTGTACGTGCTGGTCAGCGCGGTGTGGGCCGAGCCGCCTTCCGACAGCTGCCGCGTGTACTGCTGCATCTTCTGCTGCACCCACTGCGCCGCGCGATCGATCGCCGCCTTGATGCGATCGACGACCTGCTGCTTGACCGCGCGGATCGCCGCCTTGACGCCGTCGACCGCGAGGTTCTGCACCGCGCGGTTGATGCGATCGCCGACGAACGGGATCGAGACCTGGGGGATGCCGATCGGGCGGAAGCTCTCCACCTTCGCCATCAGCTCGTTGTACTTCTGGTCGATCAGGCCGTTGCCCGCGGTCAGCTCCTGCACCTTCGCCGAGCCTTGCTCGATCGTCTGCAAGACCTTGCGGAACGCCTGCAGGTTGAGCTGCGACTCCTGGACCTTCTGGTTCAGGTCCGTCAGCATCTTCTGCATCTTCGGCTTGGCGTCGGCGAGGAAGCCGTTCACCTGGGTGATGATCGGCTGGAGCTTGCTGTTCAACCAGCCCGACGCCGAGTCGGCCGCGCCCGCGATCGAGTCGAGCGAGTCGGGGCTGATCATCCCGAGCAGGTTCCGGATCCCGCCGAGCGCCGCCATGATGACCGTCGACGGCTTCATCGCGTCGGCGATGCCGGTCGCGGTGCTGTCCTTCGGCGGCGTGATGATCTCGTTGACCAGCTTCTGGTACCAGGTGATCGGCTGGCTGCCGAGGCCGGTCGACGCGCCCCGCAAGGTCGCGAGGGTCTGGGCGCGCGCCGCCGCGATCTCGCCGGTCGCGCCCGCGGCGCGGGCCGGATCGACGTAGGCGTCGGTGGTCTTCATCTGATCGGCGAAGTTCACGGTCTGGCTGCCGATCGGGATGCCTCCGACGACGATCGGCACCTCGAAGTCGTGATCGAGGAAGTCGTTGATCCCGCCCGAGCCGGCCTCGCGTCCAGGGTTGATGGCCTCGGCGGCGTTGGCGCCGCCGCCCATCCCGCCGCGCACGGTGCGCGCCTTGAACAGCAGCGACACCGCGTTCCCCGCGGTCTGCGCGCTGGCCTTCTCGATGAACTTCGCCGCGGTGATCGCGCCGCCGTCGCCCGCGGTGATCAGGCCCGTCACCACCGAGACCGTGTCCATGATCGCGTCGAGCGAGTCGGTGACGAGATCGACCGCGTTGCCCTGCATCAGCTGGCGGTACTTGCCGGCCTTCTCGAAGTCCTTGTTGGCCTCGGCCTCTTCGGCCTTGCTGGCGTTGTGCAGGAGCAGGATGAAGTCGAGGACGACCTTGATGACGTTGAGCGCGAGCGAGATGCCGCGGGCGATCTCCTTGATCGCCTTGCACGCGATGCCGACCTCCGCGACGATGCCCGCGACGACGCCGACCGCGATGCCGATGCCCGCGAGCGCGGTGGCGACGGCGCCGACCGCGAGGATCGCGCTGAGGATGTAGCAGGCGGCCTCGATGAAGCTGGCGGTCGACGCGACGTTGTCAGCGATCGCGGCGCCACCGTCGGCGAGCTGCCGCAGCACCGCGAGCGTGCCGCCGCCCCAGTCGCCGACCTCCTGGTACTTGCCGATCTGCTCGCTGGTCTGACGGAAGGTGTCGATGACGGCGAACGCCGGGCCGATGATCGGGATGGCCTTGAGGCCGCTCCAGAACATCGCGTCGAAGATCCCCATCCCGATCCCGCACACCAGGTTGATCGTCGAGCGCACGTCGGGCGACGTGTCGCGCGGCATCCACCGATCGAGCTCGGTGACGACGCCCTTCGGCGCGCTGCCGGGATACCCGTGCTCCGAGACCAGCGCGTAGAAGCGCGAGCTGTCCCAGTGGGTCTCCATGTAGTAGTCGACCATCCCGTCGGGCGCGTCGCCAACGGCGTGGGCCGCGGTCGCGGGATCGGGTGCAGCGCCGCCGCCCGGAGTCTGGGTGCCGCCCGGCGCGTTGGTGCCGCCGCCGGTTCCGCCGCCACCGGTGCGCGCGTTGGCGCCGGGCGTGGGGGTCGCGGTCGGCGTGGTCGCGGGTGCAGGCGTGCCGGTCGGCGTGGTCGCGGGCGCGCCGTCGGCGGTGGCGGGCGCGG
>JAYTAJ010000919.1:0-3095 GCA_043737575.1 Myxococcales bacterium
GGGAGGAGCCGGCGATACCCGCGCAAGAGCGGCTTGGCGTCGCGCAGATCGAACGCCCACTCCGACTCGCGATGCACCGGTGGCACCGGCGTCAGGTAGCCGATGTGGCTCGGCGTGATCCGCTCGAGGGGCCGGCCGACCTGGCGGGTGAGGAAGCGGTTGATCGCCGGGATCCAGCGGCGGCCGCTGGCGTGGCCGAGGGTGACCAGGCTGCGGTAGACCGCGACCGACAGCACCCGATCCTTCAGCCAGCGACGGACCGCGCGATCGTTGGACGGCAGGTCGGTGCGGCGGTAGCGAAACACGATCGCGTCGTCGGCCGGCACCGTCCACCACAGCTTGAAGTGATCGCTCGCCGCGAGGTGGTCGTCGAGCTGCTCGATCACGTCGTCGAGCTTCGCCAGCCCGGTGACGTCGTGCAGGCGGAACGCGTCGACCACGTCGAGCGTGACGGCGTGGACCACGCCGAGCGCGCCGAGCCCGACCACCGCGCCGTCGAAGTCCGGCTCGCCGCGCGCCAGCACCACCCGCTCGCCGCGGCCGTCGATCAGCTCGAGCCGCGCGACCTGGGCCGACAGGCACGGCCACGCCCGACCGGTGCCGTGGGTGCCCGTCGCGATCGCGCCCGCGACCGACTGGCTGTCGATCGAGCCGAGGTTCGCCAGCGCGAGGCCGAGGCGATCGAGGTGGCGGTTCAGCTCGAACAGCCGCATGCCGGCCTCGACCGTGATCTGGCGGCGCCCGCGATCGACCGCGATCACCGCGCGCAGGCGATCGAGCGACACCAGGGTGTCGTCGGTCACGATCGCCGGCGACCACGAGTGGGCGCCGCCGACCGCGCGCAGCCGCCGCGCGCCGCGGATCACCGCGATCAGCGCGTCGACGCTGGCCGGCTTCGCGACCACGCGGGGGGCGAAGCGCAGGTTGCGTCCGAAATTCCGCATCGACGGGCGCGAGTCTACTATCGTCGCGCCGTGCAGATCCGCAGCTCGATCGTCCTGGTGCTCCTCGCGGCGTGTGGTGGTGATGGCGGTGGCGACGTCCGCACCATCAGCGCCAGCGGCCCGCTGTGGGGCGCCCGGTTCTCGCCCGACGGCGCCACGCTCGCCGTCGCGTTCGGCCCCGACGACAAGATCGGCACGCTCGACGTCGCGACCGGCACGATCACCGAGCTCGCCACCAACGGCAACTACCTGACCGGCACCGCGTGGACCGCCGCCGGCGACGCGATCTACTACAACGGCGGCGGTGGTGTGTTCCGCGTCGCCCCGGGCCAGGCCGCGACCATGGTCAACGACGCCTTCGCGTCGATGAACGTCGACCTGTCGCCCGACGGCACCCGCCTCGCCTACGGCATCAACGGCGCCAACGCCGAGATCTACACCCTCGCCACCGCCACCACGACCGTGCTCGATCATCGGTGCGAGGCGATCCGCTTCGCGCCCGTCGTCGACGAGGTCGCCTGCATCTCCGGCGGCTCGCTCCTCGCGATCAACCTGTCCAGCCGCGTCGCCACCACGATCATCGCCGACGGCGTGTCGTTCATCGCCGGCGTCGACTGGTACGCCGACGGCGAGCGCCTGGTCTTCACCTCCGACGACGGCATCGAGCGCGTCACCCGCGGCGGCGACCGCTCGCTCCTCCACGACGCCTTCGCCACCATCGAGCTCGACCTCTCGCCCGACGACCACTCCCTCGTCTACGTCACCAACGGCAGCGGCGACCTCTCGATCCTGAAGCTGTGATCGGCGTCTCCGCGTTCGATCTCGCGGGCGTCGCGCTCGCGTCGAGCAAGCGCCTCGACGCCGCGTCGTTTCGCCTGCTGTGGGTCGACGACTGGTACGACGGGCCGCTGCAGGCGATGGTAGCGCGCGGCGACGAGCGGCTCCTCCTCGTGATCCACGATCGCGCGGTGCCCACCACCGACGAGCCTTGGCGCTGGTGCGTCGCGCGGCTCACGCCTGCCGCGCTCGCCGCCGCCGAGGCCGCCCACGATCTCTTCGCGTTCCACGTCGGTGAACGCTGGTGCTCGCACCTCACGCCGCACCGCGCCCACGTCGGCGCGCCGTCCTCCGATCGCTTCTACGCGCGCCAGGCCACCTGGCCTCCGCTCACCGCCGCCGACCTCGAGGTCATCGGCTGGCTCGACGAGCCGCCCGCGCCCGAGCGCCGCTAGGCCACGCTCGCAGATCATCCGCGAGGCCGAGTTGCGGTGGTCGACGGCGCAGAGCCTCAAGACCCCGCTCGACATCGACTGGGACGATGCCGATGCGCGCAGCTCCTCGCCGAGGTCGATCGCGTCGAGGCGTGGGTCGCGACCCACGTGGACGCCGATGTCGAGCTAGCAGCTCTTCGCCACGCGCTCGCCGCACTGCGCCGCGTGCTCGCCCAGGACCTCGAGCCCGATCCGGGGAACCGGCCGCACACGCATCGAGAAGGGCGTCGCCACAGATCGCATGCCGTCGCTCGGCGAACCCGAGATGCGGCTCGGCCGGAAGAGCAAGCCAAGCTGTTCAACGGCAAGACGCGCCACGTGCTGAAGCTCATCGGCGCCGACGTCACCATCGCTGCCGAGGTGTTGCCCGCGAATGAACCCGAGCACGACGCGATGGCGCCGCTCACTCACGCCGCCGAACACCACCGGCATCCTGGACGAGGTCTTGATCGATCGCGGTTGCCTCGCGAGCCCACACGTCGCAGAGCTGCGCGATCGCGGCCTCGCGATCCGTTGCAAGCAATGGCGCGCGCGCAACGGCGAGCGCTTCGTGAAGTAGCGGCCTCGCGCTACCACACGCGTCCGCGGCCACTCGTCGAACGGTGAGAGGGAGCCGGCTCGATTCCGGGCATCACCGATATCGACGCCTGAGATAGCATCCGGCGGCGATGGCGCCACGCCGCAAGACCGAGCATCCGATCGAGGTTCATCCCGAGTACCTGGCTGAGTTGCGCCGACGCGTCGAGGAGGGGCCGGGGGCAACTGCGGTCGCGAAGGCGGCGCGGATGAGCCGCACCACGCTCTGGGGACTTCTGAACGATCCGACGGATCGGCGCGCGACTGCGGAGGCAGCAGAACGCGTGCGGCATGCGCTCGGGGA
>JAYTAJ010000920.1:0-7059 GCA_043737575.1 Myxococcales bacterium
CCACGAGCTGAAAGTACATCCCGCCGAGATCGACGACGACGCGCTGCCAGCGCCGCAGGGTCCACGCCGCGGTCACGTCGCTGTAGAACGCCGGGAAGATCAGGTACACGGTGAACCCGATCCCGCTCGGCGCGGCGCCGAACCGCGCGCACGCCGCCGCGTGCCCGAGTTCGTGCATCAGCAGGCCAGCGATCGCGAGGCCGTAGCCGATCCAGAAGTCGAGATGACTCGCGTGCTGGATCGACGAGCGCGCGGCGACCGCTGGCACGAACCACCCGATCAGCACCGCGATCGCGCACACGGCGGGCCACGACACGAGCCACGTCAGGCGGCGCGCCGCCGCCTGTACGCGCGGCGCGCTGAGCAGCTCGGCGCGCACCAGGAACGCGTGATCGACGCGGGGCGCGCCGTCGAGATCCTGGCACTGGCGCTCGAGCTTCGTGCACGCGGCCGCGACGTCGCTGGTGGTCACCTGCTGGCCGGCCTCGGTCAGCTCAGCGGCGATCTCGGCGGGCGAGGCGCCGGCGGCGCGTCGGCGCAAGAGCGCGTGGGCCGAGCCCGACAGCCGCAGGTAGCCGGCGACAGCGCGCTCGATGACGAACGTCGGCTCGGCCTCGCTGGTGTCGAGCCGGCGTGCCGCGAGCACGCGGCGCGCGAGCTCGGGGCTCATGCGCCACAGAGCGACAGCTCGGCGCGCAGCTCGAGGGCGCCGGCCTGGTACGCCGTGAACGCCTCGGCGGCGGCGACCCGGAACTTCTGCTGAAAGCCGTTGCAGTTGTTCGTGAAGAAGCCGTCGCTCTCGTTGACCGCCTCGGCGGCGCAGCCACCGCCGCAATAGAAGGCGTAGCGGCAGCTCGCACAGGTCGCGTTGGTCGCGATGGTCCGGCTGCGCCAGGTCTCGAGGTCGCCGATCCGCGCGTTGCCGACCATCGGCAGGTAGCGCCGGGTCTTCGGCTCGGTGAGGCCGCGATCGGGATCGGTGGCGGCCGGAAACCGCGGCACGCCGGTCTCGTCGATCCAGCCGATCCGGATGTTGGCGTCGCCGGTGCGCTCCCAGCACGCGTAGATGTCGCCGAACGCGTCGATGACGTACATCGTCGTGTGGGCGCTGCAGTACGACGACTTGTACGCGTCCCACGGCTTGATCTGGCCCTGGAGGATCTTCGCGATCGTGCGCTCGACCTCGTTGGCCGGGCTGTGGATCAGCCGCATGTCCGCATGGCGATCGCGCAGCTCGTTGACCCGCTTGACCAGCGCGTACTGGTTGAACGTGTCGTGGTTGTCCTCGGTGGCGTGGACCGCGGCCGCGTAGGCGACGAAACCGCGCGACGTCGACCAGCCGTGCGCGGCGATCTCGCGGGCCAGCTCGGGGAGATCGTCGACGTTAGTCTTGTCGACGTTGATGCGTAGCTGCACGACGGCGTCCCGGGCCAGCGCGCGGGTGATGTTGGCGGCGATCTGCGCGAACGAGCCGCTGCCGTCGGCGTAGATGCGCCGCTGATCGTGGGTCTTGGGCGGGCCGTCGATCGTGATCTGCACCGACGCGATCTGGTCGGGGCCGAGCAGGTCGAGGAAGTGCTCGAGCTCGGTGCCGTTGGTGATCGCCGAGATCTGGACGTCCGAGCTCTCGCGCAGGCGCCGGACCAGGAGCTCGATGAGCGGCCGGCTCTCGGCGAGCAGCGGCTCGCCGCCGAACAGCGTCACCGAGCGCGGGCGGCCGAGCGCGCCGGGGTGGCGGAGATCGATCGCCGTCATCGACGTCACGACCCGCTCGACCATCGCCGGCGTCATGAGCTTCAGCAGGTGCGAGAACGACGCGTCGGTGCGCATGTGATCCTGGAAGCAGTACCCGCAGCGCAGGTTGCACTGGTAGGTCGGCATCAAGATGTACTGCGGTCGCGCGCTCACCTCCTTGGCGTGCCGCTTGGACGCCAGCGAGGCGACGAAGGCGCGCTCCTCCTCGACGGTCTGCTCGGTCAGGAACCCCCGCTTGCGCAGCACCGTCATCGTCGCGTCGGACGGCGGAGCCGCTGCGGTGTCGGCGACAGCTTCGTCGGTCCAGTCGCCGCGCAGCGGCTTGTGGCGACTCACCTCGCGCGAGCGCAGATAGGCCGCGACCGGACGGGCAACGACGTCGTAGGCGCCGCTGTACCCATGGACCAAGAGGACGTGGTCCGGCTGCGCCGGAAGATTGACATAGATGGCGTAACTACTAGTCCGCACGAATCAGTGACCACAGCACTGTCCGTGCCAGTGCCGCGGCGCGCGATTAACGCGTTCCCGACGCGTTCCGACCGAAACCGCGCTGATCGCCGACGCTCGCGTGTTCCGCCGCGCGGCCCCGACGCGCGGGTTGTCGTCGACGCCGCGGACCGGAACAGGTGATCCGCTCGACTGGAACACGTCGGGGTCGCCCGCGGTGTCACGACCTGGCGCGGCCCCGCCGGTCACGCCCGTTCGCCACTGCTCCACGCCCGACCGCCTCAAGAGCGCTGGCCCGCGCGTTGCTACGTCGGGCGCCGACTCGTCTCGTCGGCGTCACTCCAAGAAAGGCAACTGCAATGAAGAACTACTCCGCAGAGATCATCAACCTCAACCTGGCCAACCTCGACGTCGAGGAGCTGGAGGCCCGTCTCGAGCTGGCCGCGGCCTGCGAGGCCGCGTGCGACTGCAATGGCGGTAGCAAGGACACCTGCCCGCAGAAGTGCGGGACCTTCTCCGTCGCCCCGCCCCCCTGATCGCAACCACCGTCCCTCAACCACAAAACACACACCACGAGATGATGTCACGACGAGACGAGTCTCTATTTTCTTTTCCGCCCATCGACACGTCGCTGGAGAGCGACGAGCACTGGCTCGCCAGGGCTTCCGACGGGCCCCACACCGGCAACGTGTACTGCCAGCTCATCGACGCGATCGCCGAGCTCGCACCGCAGGCTCCGGCGGATCGGCTCGCCGACCTGCGTGAGGCCGGACGCTTGCTCGCGCGTTCGGTGGTCCGGATCGATCAGATCGTCGACGGCGACGCCGACAGCGACACCCAGGCCAACGAAGCCCTCACGGCCCAGATCTGTCTCCTCCAGGCGCTCGGCGTGCTGCACCGGATGTTCCCACCGGAGCGACGCTTCTGGGCCGAGCTCGCCCGTCTGATGCGGATCTATTCGTCAGGCTCGCTCCACGAGCACGAGTTTCGCACGCGCAAGCGGCCGTGGTCGACGCTCGACCCGATCGAGGCCGTCCGGCTGACGCTGCAGAAGAATGCGCTGGCACAGGCGGCCATTTTCGGCATCTGCGAGCTGCGCGGCGACTATGCGACGGCCGAGCCGCTGGTGGCTGCGGTCAAGGACTTCACGGTGGCGGCCCAATGCATCGACGACGCCAACGATTGGCGCCACGACTACCGATCACGCACGCCATCGCTCGTGACCGCTCACCTCGGGGCCTTCCTCGACTCCGCGGACACGGCGCTGGCGATGAAGCACGCGACCGCGGCGGTCCTGACCAGAGGGCTCCTTCATGCCGTCCTGGAGCGCGGCCATGCCCACGTCCGGCGTGCCTCGAGCGCGCTCGTGCTCGCGGACAGCCCGTCGTGGAGACTACTGACCGGCAGCTTGGAGATGGCCTACCGACGCGTGCTCGAGCTGTGGTCCGATGACGCGCCCATAGCAGTCACTGGGCCATCGTGATACCCCGTTCGCGTGGTCGTCCGTGCGCGAATCTCCATCGGGCTGGCGACGGTCGTTGCCTTGGTCGCGCTCGTCCTGCCGGTGGTCACGTGGACGGTCGTGTACCCGTCGCGGCTCTTCGGATCGATCGTCCGGGGCACCGAGGTGATCCTGACGCCCACCTCGATCACCATGGGCGTGGAACTGCTGCTTCTGTTGGTCGTACTCAGACTCCGAGGAATCCACGCGAGGGATCTCGGGATGTCTTTCAGACACCTGATCGGCGCCGTCGTCCCGACGTGCATCGTCTGGCTGGCAACGGTGCTAGTGCTGCGGCTATTCGTCCTGTTCGACTTGCCACCTTCCGAACTCTTCGACTCTCCGCCGACGAACGAGATCCTTGCCCAGTTGCTCACCAACGCGCCGGCCGAGGAGCTCGTGTTCCGCGGCTTGCTCATCACGGCGCTTTCGGCATGGCTGTGCCACCGTCAGTGGGGGACGCGCGGCGCACAGGTCGCAGCCGTCGTGGGCGCGGCGCTCGTGTTCGCACTCGAGCACGTCCCGCGCACCATCGCGATGCACATGTCGTTCGAGGAGGCCGCCGGCTACGCCGTGAGCAACGTCGCGTTCGCCGTCGCGCTCGGCACGAGCTATCTGCTCACCGGCAATCTTTGGTTCTGCTCGCTGGTCCACACGCTGGTCAATGTTCGCCCATCGCCATGGCCGGCCCCACGCCCGCTGATCGACCCGTATGCGCTAATCGCCGTCGCCATCTCGGTGGCGTGGGCCTACTGGCGGTGGCGGCGGAGCCGCGTCACGGAGCAGGCGCAATCCGCCCGACGAGATCTCACGCCCACCGTAGCCGGACATGGGTCCGCAGCGGTGACAACGCGCGTTCGGCGATGGCCCACAGCGGACCTGCGTCGGCGAGCCCGGCAGCGGCGAGCGCCCGGGCCGAGAGCACTGCGTGGTCCCGGACGAGGTCGAGTGCGTCGGCCACGGGATCGCTCGAGTCTCGCGCCAAGATCGAGATCAGCGACGACGCGCCATCGACGCCGGGCCCGGCCGGCTTGCCCTGGCCGGCGGCTGGGCTGACCGCGGCGCCGATGTCGTCGAGCGCCTGGAATGCGATCCCCAGCTCTTCGCCGAACGCTTGCAGTCGCGCCGCCGCGGGCAGCCCGGCCAAGATCGCCGGCGCGGCGGCCGCGAGCCCGAGCAACGCGCCGGTCTTCCCGCGCACCATCGCGACGTAGTCGGTGACCGATACGTCCTCGCGCCGGTCGCGCGTCCACACCAGGTCGCGGCCCTGGCCGGCGACGATCGCGGCGAGCGCGGCGCCGACGACGCGGCCGAGCGCGACGACCGCCGCAGGTGGGGCATCGAGCATCAGCATCGCCTGCCACGCGAGCGCGTGCAGCGCATCACCGGCATTGAGCGCGACCGCGACGCCGTCGACCGCATGGACCGAAGGACGCCCGCGTCGCTCCAAGGCGCCATCCTCGATGTCGTCATGCACCAGCGAGAACGCGTGGACCAGCTCGATCACCGCGGCGACATCGACCGCGAGGTCGTGCGGCAATTCAACCGCCTCGGCCGCGGCGAGCACGAGGGCTGCCCGGACGCGCTTGCTCGGTCGCAGGACCAATTCGTCCGCAGACGCGAGCGCGAGGGGGTCGGATCGAGAGAGGAGCGCGCGGAGGCGTAGCTCCACCGCGACGAGTCCCGACGGCGTGAGCACCGGCGATGGACCGTAGGGGTTCATGGCGTCAGCACGATCGTCTGGTGAGCGACCGCTCCACTGGAGATCTCCACGGTCGAGCACCGGGCCGGCATCGTCGATCCCTCGCGGGCGATGTGGGCGAGCATCGAGCCCATGTCTCGCGCGGTGAGCGGCGGCACGATCGCGCACACCGACCACCGCCCTGGCACGAGGCCGGTGAGCGTGGCTGGGCCGCCGAGCGCGGGCGCCATCGCCCATTGACCACCATCCTGGCGCCCGAGCGCCAGCACCAGCGCGAGGGCGTCGGTGGCGGCGACCGCCGCCGAGGTGACGAACACGGCGGCCACCGGCGCGCCCTCGACGGTGACCTCGACGCCGGCGTCGCCGCGGCGCGCGATCACGTCGCGGGTCGTCGGCTGACCGGCGAGGACCTCGACCCGGCGCGGATGAAACGTGCCGCCGGCCATCGGGTTGCCGATCACCGCGGCGACGGTGTACGTGCCCGGCGCGAGCCGATCGAAGCGAAACGTGCCGTCGTCGCCGGCCGGCACCGCCGCCATCGCCAGCGGCGAGACGTCGGGCTGCGCGTTCACGATCGCGCGCGTCGGTCGGCCGTCGACGGTCACCAGCCCGCTCAGGCTCGCGACGCCGTCGACGACCAGCACCAGATCGAGCACCGACGCGGTCGAGGCGGGCAGCGCCAGCGGCGGCGAGCGCCCGCGGTCGCCGGCGTCCGCGACCAGCGTGGTGCCGCCGGCCGACACGCCGGTCAACGCGAACGCGCCGCTGGCGTCGGTGGTCGCGCCCTGGGCGGCGCCGACGAAGCCGGGCTCGGCGCCGTCGCGCGTGATCTGCCCGCCGGTCCCGAGCAGCGCGGCGCCGCTGCGCACGGTCGCGCCCTCGACGGGCGACCCGGTCGTGGTCACGACGCGGCCGGAGATCGAGCGGCCGCGCAACACCACGATCCGCCCCAGGTCGGTGGTCGCGCCGGCGGTCACCACGACGCCGTCGACGCGGTGGGCCGCGAAGCCCGGCCCTTCGATCCACACGCTGTAGGGCCCGACCGGCAAGTCATCGAGCGTGAAGCGCACCGTGGCGAACGGCACCGCGTCGGTGCCGAGCACGCGCACGCGATAGCCGACCTGCTCGCCGTCGGTGCCGACGACCTCGCCGGAGATGGCGCCGTCGGCCGCCAGCACCAGCCGCACGTCCTCGGTCCCGGCCGCCACCGTCACCGCCGGCAGCGCGCGGGTCAGGCCACGCAAGAGCGCGACCTCGCGGCCGGCACGGACGACGTACTTGCCCGGCGCCAGGCCGGGCAGCTCGAAATGCCCCGCGGCGTCGGTGACGTCGCGCCACGACGGGCCACCGTCGACCGACCACGCCTGGATCTGCGCGCCGAGCAACGGCTCGCCGCCGCCGTCGACGACCGTGCCGGCGATGCGCGCGGTGTGGGCCAGCACGATCTCGATCTGGCCGTTGCCGCGCGACAGATCGATGTCGATCCACGCGGTCGCCGCGCCCGAGTCGGCGGTGACCTGCGCAGCCTCGCGCGACAGCCCGTCGATGACGAACCGACCGTCGTCGGCGGTGCGGACCTGGACCAGCTCCTGGGTGCGCTCGACGTAGACCCGGACCTGCGCCGCGACCGGGCGGCGATCGGCGTCGATCACGC
>JAYTAJ010000921.1:0-3087 GCA_043737575.1 Myxococcales bacterium
GGCGAAGCGCGTCAGGGTCCCCCCGGCGGCAAGGTACCCGTACGCGGTGTTCACCACGAGCTTCATCGCCGCCGACATGGCCTCGTGCGCAAAGCGCTCCGCCGACCCCGCCGGTGCGGCCCGGGCGCTCGCCTTGGCGGCAAGGCGCTGCTCGACGAGGCGGTCCACGATGGCGAGCAGCGCGCCGAGTGTGTCGCGCGCTGGTCCAATGCGGTAGGCGCGCATCAGCGACGGATACAGGCTCGCCACGTCCGCCTTGACCACACGGTGCGCCACGCCGGTGGCGAACAGGTGCAGCGCCGCGCCGCTGTGCTCGGTGCCGTCGCCCGACGCGTGGGCCGGCAGCGCCGCGCCCGCCCGCAGGTATGCGCGCACCAGCAGCGGATCGATCACGCCGGTCGCCGCGCCGGCGTCGGCGAGGCGCTCGTAGCGACGCGGCGCCATCCGCGCCAGCGCGAAGGCGGCGCCGCCGAACATCCGCGCGACCCCGGCTGCCTCGTCGACGTCGTCGGTGGCGTAGCGCCGCACCCGCGCCGGATCGCGGCGGAACACCTCGTGGACCCGCGCGCCCGGGATGTGCTCGCGGTCGGCGCGCGCCAAACCGAGGTGACGCGCCACCGCCTTCAAGCCGTGGCCCGGCAGATCGCGCGCGGCGAAGTCGTGGCGCCAGATCGCGTCGAGGGTGTCGATCAGCTCGCGGCCGGGGATGGTGTAGCGGAGGCGGCGCTTGCCGCGGTCACCGCCGAGCGACGCGCCGCGCGCCGCCGGTCGCTCGCGCAGCCCGGGCGGTCCGGCGCGGCCCAGCGCCAGCGACACCCCGAGCAGCGCGGCGCGGCGCGCGAGGAACGGCAGATCGAAGCCGTGCAGGTTGTGGTTCTCGATCACGTCGGGGTCGAGGGCGCGCAGCCGCGCGGTCAGCTGGTTGAGCAGCGCCGCCTCGGCCAACTCGCCGTCGTCGGCGGCCTCGAGGATCTCGCCGACGCCATCGGGTCCACGCAGCGCGATCAGGAAGATGCGATCGGTGTCGGGATCGAGTCCGGTGGTCTCGAGATCGAGCTGGGCCCGCCGCAGCTGGTCGAACGCCAGGTCGCGAAAGTAGGTGCGGCCGGTGGCGACCAGGTACTGCTCCTCGGGCGGCAGCACCAGCACCGCCGCGGGGCCGAGCTCGCGGAGGTGGCGCAGCGGCTGGCCCGATCGCCGGCTGGCGCCGCCGAGGATCGCCGCGGCGAGGGCGCGGCCGTCGTCGGCGCGGACCAGGAAGCGCAGCGCGCCCGGGCCGTCGAGCTCGGCGTAGGTGATCGCGCCCGGCGTCGCCGCCGCCTCGGGGACCAGCCGCGAGCCGAGGTGCGCGAGATCGTCGAGCGACGCCAGCACCAGCCACGGTCGGAACCGCACGTCGTCGCGGACCAGCGCGCCACCGCCCGGCCGCCGCCACACCATCGCGTGGCCGTCGGGCTCGGCCCACACCGACACGATCGCCGGCGTGCGATCCCAGCCCCACAGCCATTCGTCCTCGAGCGCGGTCACGGTCCGTCACTGTATGACTGTCCGGGAGTGGGCGAAACCCGGCCAGCCGGACAGCGCGCTGGCCGGATTCCGGCCACGCGCGGCGTGGGTTCGCGCGCTTGTCGCTGGCATCGATGCTGCTCACGAATTTCGCGCAACCGACGCTGTGAACGGTCGAAAGGGCAGGGGAGATGACGCTTCAACCGCGGGAACCAGGTCCAGACACCCAGGCGAACCTCAGTCCGCGGCGCCTCGCCACGCGGATCATGGCGCTGCGCGATCAGGGCTCCGGCCTCGAGATCCCGATCGAGGACGATCGGCGCTACGTCGTCGGCAAGGGCGACAGCTGCGACATCGTCCTCGCCGATCCGTGCGTGTCGCGGCTGCACTGCGTGCTCGAGCGCCACGGCCCGTCGCTGTACGTGCGCGACGTCGGCAGCCGCAACGGCACGTTCCTCGACGAGCGCCGCATCGAGTGCGCCGAGGTCACCGCCGGCACGGTGCTGACGCTCGGCGACACCCAGCTCATGGCGCTGGGGCCTCCGACCCGGGTGCGGACCGGCTTCGATCGCCTGGTCGGCCGCGATCCGGCGCTGCGATCCGCGGTCGATCTGGCGCGGCGCGCCGCGGGCACCGAGTGCGGCGTGCTGATCGTCGGCGAGACCGGCACCGGCAAGGAGCTGGTGGCCCAGGGCATCCACGAGGCGTCGCGGCGCGCCAACGGGCCCTTCGTCGCGATCAACTGCGGCGCGATCCCGCGGGAGCTGATCGGCTCGGAGCTGTTCGGTCACGACAAGGGCGCGTTCACGGGCGCGACCGGCGATCGCGACGGCCTGTTCGTCCAGGCCGAGCAAGGCACGCTGTTCCTCGACGAGCTCGGCGAGCTGCCGCTCGAGCAGCAGCCGCACCTCCTGCGCGCGCTCGAGACCCGTCGGGCTCGGCGGGTCGGCGCCTCGATCGAGCGCGGCTTCGACACCCGTATCATCGCGGCGACCAACCGCCAGAGCGGCCTCGGCACCGAGCGCGGCGCGCTGCGGGTCGATCTCTACCATCGGGTCGCGACGGTGCTGGTGCAGCTGCCGCCGCTGCGCGAGCGTCCCGGCGATCTCGACGAGATCTGCGGCTCGATCCTCGAGGACCTCGGCCGCGAGCACGGCCCGCGGCGGCTGTCGTCGCAGGCGCGGCGAGCGATGCGCGAGCACCTGTGGCCGGGCAACGTCCGCGAGCTGCGCCAGGCGCTGGTCCGCGCCGTGACGTTCTCGACCGAGACCATCGAGCCCGAGCACGTGTTCCCGACCGCGTGGCGCGCGGCGCGCGGTCCCCGGCCGTCGCCGCCGCCGCTCGATCCGGACGGCGACGCGTCGGTGATCATCACCCCGGCCGAGCTCGAGGACGATCTGCCGCGCTACGACGGCATGGTCCGCGACGCGCTGGTCGAGGCGCTGCACCGCAACGGCTCGATCCGCTCCGCCGCCGAGGCGCTCGGCATGGCGAAGTCGACCTTCGCCGATCGGGCGCGGCGCTTCGGCATCTCGCTGCCGAGCCGAGGCCGACGATGACGCGGCCGTCGTCGTTGCTACG
>JAYTAJ010000922.1:0-3085 GCA_043737575.1 Myxococcales bacterium
CGCGCCGCGTGATCACGCGCTACTTGGCGCCGTTGATGATGTCGTCGACCGCGGTCGAGTTCTCGTCGAGGTTGACCGGCTTGCCGTCGTCGCGGATGATCTCGATGATCGCGTCCTTGCCCTTGACCGCGGGCGCGTTGGCCTCGCGGGTGGCGGCGATGGAGGCCAGGACCTTGGGGTCCTGGATCATCAGGCCGAACGAGCCGTAGAACGCCATCTTGTCGACGGCGTGGACCTCGAAGTCGCCGGCGTGCCACTTCTCGCGCGGGCCCTCGACCTTGCCCTTGCCGTAGCGCGCCTCCATCAGGTTGCGGAAGAAGGTGAAGTTGCGCTGATCCTCGGCGAGCATCTTGGTGTCGATCGCGACGAACATCTTCCAGAGCTTGCCCTCGTAGAAGAAGAAGAACCGCCGCTGGTTCTTGCCGCCCGCGTTCTCCCAGTACATCAGCATCGACTCGCCGGTGTTGTGGGCGAACTCCTGATCGACCAGCGACACGTCCCAGCCGGTCTTGCCGCCCTTGAACTCGACGTAGGACGACCTGATGCGCGCGATCTCCTTCTGCTTCTCCTTGCGCAGCTTGTCCTGGGCGTAGACGTCGCTGGTCGCGCTGATCTGCTCGGCGTAGCGCTCGTCGATCTGCTTGGTGAGCGCGCTGATGATGCCGTCCTTGTCCATCTGGAACGTGAACGCGCCCATCAGCTCGCCGAGCGCCTTCTTCTGCTCGGCGTTGGGCGGCGCGATCTTGACCTCGACCGGCTTCTTGGGCGCGGGCTTCTTCTTCTTGGCGGTCTTGGCGCCCTTGGCGAAGGCGTCGGGCCCGGCGACCGCGGCGCCGCCGAGCGTGAGACCGAACGAGAGCCCGAGGGCGGTGATGATCGAGCCGAAGCGGTTGCGCATGAGGTTCCTTCCGCGATGCCGCGAAGACGCCGAGAGTCTAGACCCTCGATCGGTGTGTCACAAGGAAGACGGCAAAGCCGCCTGGGGATTCACTTCGACTCGGAGACCAGGGCCTTGATGCGGTCCAGCGCGAGGTCGACCTTCGCCATCGCGGGGCCGAACGAGAACCGCAGGTGGCGGCGGAAGCGCGAGTTGCTCGCACCGCGGCGCTTGCCGGGGTTCACGTCGAAGAAGTCGCCGGGCACGGTGATGACCTTGCGGTCGAGGGCGGCGCGAAAAAAGCTCATGCCGTCGTTGATCGACGGTGGCAGGTGCTGCGCCGAGGCCCACACGTAGAACGTGCCCTCGGGCGGCAGGTCGACGGTGAAGCCGACGTCGCGCAGACCGTTGAGCATGCGCGCGCGCTTCTTGCCGAACTCGGCCTGGATCGCCGCGGTCTCGGCCCGGGTGCCCTCGGGCGTGAGCAGCCCGATCGCCGCGCGCTGCAGCGGCCGCGAGCCGCCGCCGTCGAGGAACGAACCGGCCGAGGTCACCGCCTCGATGATCTTCTTGGGCCCGATCGTCCAGGTCATGCGCCAGCCCGGGTAGCGCCAGTTCTTGGTCAGGCCGTCGAGGATCACCACCGGATCGCGATCGACGTCCTCGACGTAGCGGGCCGCGGTCGAGATGCCGCCCTGGGCCGCGAGATCGGGGCGCCACACGTAGTGCGAGTAGAACTCGTCGAAGATCAGCGCGCAGTCGAGCTCGCGCGCCGCCGCCACCCAGTCGGACAGGATGTCGCCGCCGATGACCTTGCCGGTCGGGTTCGACGGGTTCGACAACAGGATCGCGCCGAGGCCGCGGCCGAGGATCTCGCGGCGCAGATCAGCGGCCGAGAACGCGTAGCCGCGCTCGCTCTCGAGGAGGATCGGGATCGGCGAGAACAGGCGGAAGACGTCGAGCAGCTCCTCGTACGCCGTGTAGTCGGGCAGGAAGTGACCGAGGTTGACGTGGCCGAGCGACGCCGCGACCCGGGTGAGCGCGGTGCGGCCGCCGCCCGAGATCGCGACGTTGTCGGCGCTGTACTGCGACGGCAGGCCGCGGCGGAACAGCTGGTTGTAGAGCGACGCGATGGTCTCGCGCAGCTCGCCGATGCCGGCGACCGGCGCGTACTCCTGATCGGCGGGATCGATCACGACCGCGGCGTGGCGCGGCGGCGCGCCCGGCAGGTCCTCGGCCTCGGGCATGCCCTGGCCGAGGTTGCACCAGTCGGTGCCCGCCGGATCGAAGCCGCGCTTGCGCGCCTCGTTGGTCACGAAGATGACCCCGGTCCGCGGCACCTCGCGGAACGCAGTGAAGCTGGGCTCGGCGGGCGTCGACATGGCGCGCACCCTACGACGGCAGACGAGGGCGCGGAAACAACCGCGCGGCGTTTCTCGGCGCGGTGCGGCGAGGCCGCGTCAGCGGGATGATGGTAGCGTGCGCGGGTGCCGACGTTCGCCGATCTTCCCGGGCAGGACCGCGCGATCGCGGTCGTGCGCTCGGCGCTGGCGATGGATCGGCTGCACCACGCGCTGTTGTTCGCCGGACCGAGCGGCAGCGGCAAGCGCGCGCTGGCCCTGGCGCTGGCGTCGGCGCTCAACTGCGACGATCAGCCCGGGATCGGCTGCGGCGTGTGCGCGACCTGCGAGCGCATCGCCGCGGGTGTGCATCCCGACGTGATCACGCTGGCCCGCGAGGGCGCGGCGCAGATCATCCCGATCGAGACGGTGCGGACCCAGGTCGTCGCGGCGGTCGGGCTGCCGCCCCACGAGGCCCGCGAGCGGGTGTTCCTGATCGACGAGGCGACGTCGCTACAGCCGGCCGCGGCCAACGCGCTGCTGAAGACGCTCGAGGAGCCGCCGTCGCGCACGCGCTTCGTGCTGATGACGACCGCGCCCGATCAGCTGCTGCCGACGATCCGCAGCCGGTGCCAGCGGATCGCGCTCGGCGCGCTCGGGGCCAGCGCGCGCCGCGCCGCGGGTGACGACGGGCTCGCCGCGATGGCCGAGGCGCTGATCGCCGCGGCCGAGGGCGGACCGGGCGCGGCGATCAAGCTGGCGCAGCGCTCGACCGAGGAGAAGCTCGACGCGGCGGCGGTGGTCGAGCTGGCGGCGATCGAGCTGGGCGGACGCGCGGTGGCGGCGGCGAAGGCGGGCGATCACGCGA
>JAYTAJ010000923.1:0-3085 GCA_043737575.1 Myxococcales bacterium
CTCGACAAGCAGCTCGACCTCGGCTCCCTCGGCACCGCGTCGTTCATCTTCCTGCGCAGCGGCAAGAAGACGTATCGCCTGATCCGCGCGCGGTGATCACGGGCGCGCCGCGGCGGCGAGCCAGCGCGCGAGCTGCGGCGCCATGACGGCCTTGCGCGCGATGCACTGATCCATCCGCTCGATCGCCTGGCTGACGGTGCGCGCGCCGCCCTCGAAGCTCGCGAAGGTCGCGCGCATGTACGCCGCGGCGTCGTCGCGCCGCGCCGCTTCGCACACGGCGAAGATGTGGGCGAGCCGGGCCTTGGCGCCGAAGTTGGTGGGCATGCGCGCGAGCAGCGCGTCCTGATGCTCGCGGAAGAACGCGCGCGCGACGTCTTCCTGGGGGTCGTAGCGACCGCTGTACAGGAGGTCGGAGGTCTCGATCAGGTCGAGGCGAGTGTCGAGGGTGAGCGCGAGCGCTTCGCGCTGCAGCTCGGCGCGGGTGGTGGCGCCGAGCGCCGCGAGCAGCTGGTTGCGAGCGGTGCCGTCGGTGGTCGTCGCGAGATCCGCGAGCAGCTGGCGGAACCGCTCGGGGCTCTCGTCGGCGGCGACGTCGAGGATCGCACCGCGCATCGCGGGCGCGAGGTCGCGCCAGGTCCGCGCCTGGGTCACCGCTTGCGCCCGCAGCGGCCCGTCGTGCATCGCGGCCACCAGCCAGACCACGCCGCGGCGCACCGCCTCGTCGTCCATCGTGTCGCTCGGTCGCGGCAGCCAGCCGAGCCGCGTCGCGGTGGCGCCGAAGGTCGTGCGCACCCACGCCTCGAACGCGGCGAGCTGCGGCTCGGGCACCTGGTAGCGCAGAGACCAGATCAGGCCGATCGCCGCGGCGAGCGCGAAGCGATGCTGCTCGGCGGCGAGCTTCGGGATGTACGGCATGACGTCGCCGAGCGGCAGCTCGCCGACCTCGGCCTGGTCGCGGACGTCGTTGAAGACCACCAGCCGCTCGACGGTCGTCAGCTGCGGCCAGGCCAGGTCGCGGATCGCCGCCGACGCCGCCGCGGGCAGCACCGCGCGGTAGTAGCCGTGGCCACCGACGTTGGGCATGAGCCAGCGCGGACAGCGCGGGGCATCGAGCGCGACGTCGAGCTGCGGGGTCGCGAAGGTCACGCACTGCTCGGCCCGACCGCCGTCGCGTTCGAAGGCGACGCACAGCGGAATGCTCCAGATCGGCGCGGGCCCGGTCGGCGCCGCCGCGCCTGGCGGCAGGTAGCGCTGCTGCTGCAGCGCGAGGATCGGGCGCGAATCGACGCAGCGCAGGTCGAAGGCAACCCGCGGCGCGCCGGCCTGATCGAGGAAGGTGGCCAGCTCGACCCCGACGTCGCGATTCGCGACCTCGCTGATCGCGGCGAAGAAGTCGGTGGAGGTGGCGTTGCCCCACGCGTGCTTCGCGAGGTACGCGCGGACGCCGCGCTGGAACGCCGCGGGGCCGATCGCCTGCTCGAACATCGCCAGCACCGCGGCGCCCTTGGAGTAGGTGATGTTGTCGAACGCGTTGACGATGTCGTCGGTGCGCTCGATCGGCTGCCGGATCCGCCGCGCGGTGGTCAGGCGATCGGACTGCAGCGCGAACCGGCGGAGCTCGCTGCGGGTCAGCTCGTCGCGCCAGCTCGGCTCGAGCTCGGTCAGCACCTTCTCTTCCATCCAGGTGGCGAAGCCCTCGTTGAGCCAGAGGTCGTCCCACCACGCGGTGGTGACCAGGTTGCCGAACCACTGGTGCGCCAGCTCGTGGCCCGCGGTGGCGACCCAGTCATGGCGTTGCTGCCATGACGCGTCCTCGGGATCCATGAGCAGGAGCGACTCGACGTAGGTGATGAGGCCCGCGTTCTCCATCGCGCCGAACCCCGAGGTCAGCGGGATCGTGATCTGATCGAGCTTCTCGTACGGATACGGCGTGACGAACCAGTCCTCGAGGATCGCGACGATGCGCGGCGTCGTCGCGACGGCGAAGGCGGCGTCCGCGGCGCGGCCCTTCAGCGTGAGCATCCGCATCGGCACGCCGGTGCGGGTGCGACCGCCGTCGACGATGTCGAACGGACCGACCGCGAAGGCGACCAGGTAGCTGGGCAGCGGCAAGGATCGCGCGAACGCGATGCGGCGGCGCCCGCCGTCGATCGCGGTCTCGGAGGTCGACGGCGTGTTGGCCACCGCGACCAGCGCGCTCGGCACCTCGAGGGTCAGCTGCCACGGCACCTTGACGTCGGGCTCGTCGAAGCACGGGAACACCTGGCGGGCGTGGATCGCCTCGAGCTGGGTGAAGACGTAGGCGTCGCCACCGACGAGCTGGCGGAACGCGCCGGCCGACTCGTGCTCGAGCAGCGTGCCCTGGTAGCGCAACGCCAGCGTCCACGGCCCCGGGTCGAGCGGCGACGCGGCGCGCAGCTCGAGCAGATCCTCGCCGCGCGGCGTGACGGTCAGCTCGACGGTGCGACCGCCGCCGCTGGCGCTGGCGCTGGCGATCGTGAGGTCGCGACCGTGCAGCCAGATCACCGACGACCGCGCCGCGACATCGCCGTGGATCGCGATCGCACCGTCGAAGCGCAGCTGGGTCGGATCGATGCCGAGCGTCGCCTCGTAGCCGGTCGGCACGAAGTTGCGCGGCAGCCGCAAGGTCGGCTGCGGTGGCTCGAGCGGCGCGACCGGGGCGGGCGGGGCAGGCGGCGCCGCGGTGCGGCACGACAGCGCGCTGCCCGCGAGCGCGACGACGACGAACAGAGCGTGGCGCATCATGGTTGGTTCCTACTCGCTCAGTGCATCAAGTGTGCCGCCGCGCGGGTCGCGCCGCCTCATCCGATGGCGTCCACGACCTCGCCCGGCGTGATCGTGAGGCTGTCACGTGACGTCGCGGCCGGCACGTGCCGGCCCGGCCAGCTACCAGCCGCACTCCTGGCCGGCGTTCTGGTCCTTCAGCCACGCGTGCAGCGGCGTGAAGTACTCGATGATCGCGGTGGCGTCGATCTCACGCTGGCCGGTCGCGACCTCGAGCGCGTCGGGCCACGGCTTGCTCGCGCCGAGCGCCAGCATCGCCGCGAAGCGCGCGCCGGCGTCC
>JAYTAJ010000924.1:0-7035 GCA_043737575.1 Myxococcales bacterium
CGGTTCCGCTCTAGCGGCGGGACATCCGCGCGACGGTGGCGCTTGCGGTCCGCCGCGAGCCCCGTAGGATGCGCCGATGTCCGAGACGCTGCGTCGCCAGGAGAAGGCGCTCTACCGCCAGATCAAGGAGACCTGCGAGGGCTACCAGCTGCTCGCGGCGGGCGATCGGGTGATGGTCGCGATGTCGGGTGGCAAGGACAGCTACGTGCTGTTCCACCTGCTGACGCGGCTGGTGCCACGGCTGCCGTTCAAGGTCGAGCTGATCGCGGTGCACCTCGATCAGGCGCAGCCCGGTTACGATGGCGCGGCGCTGCGGCGCTACCTCGAGGCCAGCGGCGAGCGGTTCGAGATCCTGCGCGAGGACACCTACTCGGTCGTCACCTCGCACCTCGACGACAACCAGACCTACTGCTCGCTGTGCTCGCGCCTGCGCCGCGGCATCCTCTACACCGCCGCCGAGCGCCTCGGCTGCACCAAGATCGCGCTCGGCCACCACCGCGACGACTCGCTCGAGACCTTCCTGCTCAACCTGTTCTACAGCGGCAAGCTCCAGGCGATGCCGGCGCGCTACCGCACCGACGACGGACGCTTCGAGGTCGTGCGGCC
The DNA here is from genome assembly GCA_043737575.1 of Myxococcales bacterium. Lineage (GTDB taxonomy): Bacteria > Myxococcota_A > Polyangia > Haliangiales > Haliangiaceae > UBA2376. The sequence goes on from JAYTAJ010000924.1 coordinate 607, forward strand.
GCTGATCGAGTGCGGCGAGGCCGACATCGCCGAGCTCGCCGCCGAGCTCGCGTTCCCGATCATCCCGTGCAACCTGTGCGGCTCCCAGGACGGCCTCAAGCGCGACGCCATGACCCGCCTGCTCACCCAGGTCGAGGCCGAGCATCCCCACGTCCGCGCCGTGATGCTCAACGCCCTGCGCAACGTCCGCCCGACCCACCTGCTCGATCGCGACGTCGCGCGCGCCTGGTCCGAGCGCGCCGACGACATCCGCCCCACCACCGTCACCGAGCCGCGCCGCGCCCACGCCGCCGCGCTCCCCATCGCCCGCGGCGGCAAGCTCCACCTGCCGATCGTCGTCGACGACGCGCCGCCCTGACTGATCGATCAGTTCGGCCAGCGGGTCGGGCGATCTGTCCGGGCCGGTCGGGCGGTGCCTTCGGAATCGCGCGGATCGCACGGATCGCGCGGGCACGGCGCGTGCTGGAGCGGACCGCATGACCGCACTCCCTGCATCCTTGCGCGCGCCGCTCGCGGCCGTGCTGATCGCCGTGACCATCGTCGGTGTTCCGATCGCGCGAGGCGCGCCCGACGATCCGTTCGGGATGGCGCTGCCGTCGAGCGAGACCAAGCCGCCCGAGGGCGTGCGCGCGATCGGCTCCAGCAACGTCGACGAGGCGATGGGCGCGGCGTCGTACGCGTATCCGATCGAGGTGCCGGCCGGGCGGCTCGGCGTGCAGCCCGAGCTGGCGCTGCGGTACTCGTCCGACGATGGGCTGCGCGGTGGCGTCGCGGTCGGCTGGACGCTCGACGTCCCCGTGATCGAGCGCGACGTCGACTTTCCCGCCGCGGTCCGCTACCGCACCACGCTGACGGGCACCTCGGGCCGCTTGATCCCGAACACGCTCGACCCGGGTCCGTGGACCCGCTTCCGCGCCGAGGTCGACAGCTCGTTCACCCGCTACGAGCTCGACCCCGGCTTCGGCACCTGGATCGCGCGCACCACCGATGGCAGCCGCTACGAGTTCGGGCTGGTCTACCAGAGCCGCGCGTACCTGACCAAGCGGGTCGACCCGTTCGGCAACACCATCACCTACGTCTACGAGGACGCCCACAGCAGCGGTCACTACGGCAAGGCGCTGAAGACGATCGAGTACACCTCGAATCCGGGCTCGGGCTTCGTCGCCCACGCCAAGGTCGAGCTGATGAACACCGTCGGGCCGGCCTGCGGCGGTCTCGCGATCGGCGCCAGCACCGATCGCGCCTTCGGCCAGGCCCGGGTGTCCGGAGCCCGGACACTCAACGCGATCCAGACGTTCGTGCGCGAGACCCCGTCGTCGGGCTGGCGGCTGGCGCGCACCTACGCGCTCGGCTACGACGGCCCCGAGCTGGCGTGCAACCAGTCGGCGCTGCGCTGGCTGTCGCGGATCGACGTCACCGCGTTCACCGCGGCGGGGACGCCGACCACCGCGCCGCCCGTGCAGTTCGGCTACGGCGCCAAGCAGCGCACGCTGACGCGCACGGTGCAGTGGCCGCTGGCGCCGCGCGACGGCGGCACGACGCGGGGACCGACCAGCGCCTTCATGGACCTCGACGGCGACGGCCGCACCGACGCGGTGCGCGTGCTGACCCAGCCCGACGGCTGCTACGTCGAGTGGCGCGCGGGCGGCCCCGACGGCGGGTTCGGATTCTTTCCGCAGACGTTCAAGCTGCCGAGCGCCCGCTGGCGCAACGCGGGCGCCCCCGATCCCGCGCTCGAGTCGTGCACCCTCAGCGGCCAGATCGCCGCGCGTCCGGTCAGCGGCAACAACAACCACTGCTGGAGCCACGGCGTCCACGTCAACTACCAGTTCATCGACTACGACGCCGACGGCGTGCTCGACATCCTGTCGTGGCTGTCGGGCGACTGGTCCGACGCCGACGGCGACTTCAGCTTCACCGACAGCGTCGTGTTCTCGACGTCGGGCGGCGGCGGCATGCCGCCCGGCTGCGCCGACGCCATGCACCCGATCGGCGAGGCCGAGGGGTTGATCTGCGCGTGCGACGCACCGTCGGCGGCGTGGGACAGCTTCTTCGGCGGCTGCCGCGCGTCGTGCGGCGTCGGCTCGACCTACGACGTCACCCTCGGCCAGTGCGCCGCGGTGCCGAGCGACGGCCTCAGCTACGGCCCGGGCGGCGGCAGCGATCCCGACGTCACCGAGTGCGAGCACGTCGTGTATCAGCCGCAGCGCATCGGCGCCGACTTCGTCTGGTACGTCCAGCACCGTCGGCCGGGCGGCTATCAGCCGCTCGATCTCGCCGCGCGCAAGTACAGCCCGCGGCCACTGTCGCCCAGCGGCGCCGCCGAGCTGTCGATCCCGTCGTCCGTGTTCCCCGGCCTGCCGACGCTCACCGACCTCGACGGTGACGGCTACCTCGACGTCGTCAGCCTGTCGCCGACGCCAGGCGCGGGCCTCGATCCGATCATCGGCCAGACCACGGGCATCTACGTCTGGCGCGGCAACGGCGATCACTTCGCGTCGGCGCCCGTGCTGTGGGCGTTCGAGGCCGGCTGGCCGCAGTGGCCGCAAGATCAGATCGGCACGCCGCAGGGCGGGTTCCACCTGTACCAGGCGAACCGCACGCTCACGCTCCGCGACGTCAACGGCGACGGCGCGCCCGATCTGCTCGCGCAGACCGGGCCGTGGGAGGAGCTCGCGGTCGCGTACAACCAGCCGGGCGACTGGATGTACGTCCCCAACCAGACCGTCGCGGGCACCTTCTCGCCGATGATCCCGCTCGGGCTGTCGACGCCCACCGAGGCGGCGCGCAACGAGATCACCGACTGGCGCAGCAACCTCTACCTGCGCGGCGTCCGCGGTCTGGTCCGCCGCCTCATCGACTTCGACGGCGATGGCGCCACCGAGCTGGTGATGCAGGACGTCGCGTCGTCGGTGTCGGCACCCGCCAACAGCTGGCACCGCCGGCGCCTGGTCGGTGGCGCGACCTCGCTGGCGGTGGCTCCGATGACCGCGGACTGGGAGCCGCTCGAGGCGCGGGTCCGCGGGTCCGGCTTCACCTGGAAGCGCGACAGCGACTTCGTCGATCTGACGGGCGACGGCTTGCCCGATCCGATCAGCTACGACGCCAGCGGCGCGATCGCGATCCGCACCGATCCGGTCGACAACGCCTCGCTGCGCAAGCTCACCACCGTCGACAACGGCCGCGGCGGCACCATCCGCTACGAGTACGCGTGGTCGACCGACAGCGCGGTCGTCACCGCGGTCGGTCCCAACCAGCCGCGCGCGGTGATCGCGCGCATCGTCGAGACCGCGGGCTTCGGCCAGCCCGATCAGCGCGCGCGCTATCGCTACACCACGCCCGTCGTCGGCAAGCGCGGCGCCAGCGATCCGCGGCCGATGGGCTTCATCGGCTATGGCGGCGTCACGATCGAGCGCTCGGGGCAGGCCGGCGATGCCACGACCCGCATCGACAAGACCTTCGGGTATGGCCAGCTCGGGTTCGACACCAGCGCGCGGCCCGCGACCGAGCTGGTCTCGATCCGCACGGGCGCGACCTCCACGCCCGTCACCCACACCCACTGGATCCACGGCGCCACCGCGCTGGCCAACTCGGCGGCCAGCGCGACCTACGTCACCGCGACCGTCGAGCGCACCTGCGCGGCGGGCGCGACCGCGACGACCTGCGCGGCGCAGCCGCCGACCTTGACGACCACCGAGACCTGGACGCCGTGGGCGCCGTCGGGCGTGTTCGCGCAGGCGCTGCTGCACACCCGCACCGAGACCGAGGACCTGGTCTCGTCGGATCGCTACATCCGCCGCGACTACGCGCCGCGCTGGACCGCGACCGACTCGCGCCTGCTCATGACCGTCGAGGAGCGCGGCCACGTCGACGAGATCCCGATCGTCGGCGGCGTCCAGCGCAACTCGATCCCGTCGGCCAAGACCCAGACCATCTACAACGCGGCCGGCTTGCCCGAGGACACTCGCGTCTACAAGGACGCGTCGACCTACGCGACCACGCGCCGCACGTTCCATCCGGTCGGCGTCGAGCTGAGCGTGAAGCATCCGAACGAGGTCGCGGCGGGCGTGTGGAACGCGGACTTCACCGCCTACGACGGCTTCGCGCTGTACCCCCGCGCCCACACCGACCCGCACAACCAGACCGAGTACGTCACCCACGACATCGCGACCGGGACGATGGTCCTGCGCAAGGGGCCCAACTACCGCGCGACCGCGCCCAACGTGTACGTCGACGATCAGGAGAGCTGGACCATCGACGGCTTCGGTCGCGTCCTCACCCGCAGCGACTCGCTCGAGCCCGCGGTCGGCGTCGCGGGCTACGACTACCGTCCGGTCGAGACCATCCAGTACTTCGACGCCGAGCTGCCCAACCGCCGCGTGGTGTCACGCCTGCTCGACGTGCCGACCAACCGCTGGGTGATCGACGAGACCCGGTACGACGGCCGCGGCCGCGTCACCGAGGACCTCGCGAAGCGTCAGCTCGCGGGCCAACCCGACCAGCGCACGGTCTACGCCTACGACGCCGCGGGCACGATCGCGCGGATCGACACCACCAGCCCGGCCACCAACGCGCCCGCGGGCACGCTGGTGTCGACCGCGTTCACCCGCGATGGCCTGGGACGCGTGACGTCGCTGGTCCGCCCCGACGGCTTCCACGAGGACACGGTGTTCGCGGGCCTCGAGGCGCAGGTGATCCAGCAGTCGCCGACCGACGGTACCGGCGAGCGCACCACCCTGCGCAAGAACGCCTACGGCGAGCTGTTCGAGGTCCACGAGCACGACAACCCGATCGCGGGCGTCACCGCGATCACGCGCTCGTGGTTCGACGCCCAGGGCCGCGTCCACCGCGTCGTCGACGCCGACGGCGCCACCACCAACCTCGGCCACGACTGGCGCGGTCGGCGCACGTCGATCACCCGCGGCAGCCGCACCTGGGGCTACGCCTACGATCTCAACGGCAACCTCACCTCCGAGCTCGAGCCGATCCCAGCGGGCGGCACCATCGGGCTCTACACGTCGAGCACCACGTACGACAAGCTCGACCGCCCGCTGGTGATCACGCCCGCCGCCCGCGCGCTCACCGCGACCCGCCGCACCCAGCTCGGCCTCGGCGCCATCAGCTACGCCTACGATGGCAACAACTTCGTCGGCAAGCCGCACGCGATCACGCTGCCGTTCGGGACGATCGGCCTGGTCTACGAGGCCAACGGTCAGGTCGCCCGCGAGACCCGCGCCTTCACGCTCAACCAGGGCGTCACCCTGGCACCGTCGCAGTGGGTCGAGCGCCGCTACGACGCGCTCGGCAACCCGGCCGCGGTGAAGTTCGACGACGGCACCGAGTGGCGCTACGGCTACGACCACCGCGCCGCGACCAGCGACGTGAAGTGGCGCGTCCCGGGCTCGCCCACCGGCGCCGAGATCGTGCTCGCTCACTACGACCGCCACGTCGCAGGCCGGCCGATCGTCCGCACCTCGGCGCTGGCGGCGCAGCGCCGCGACTGGGCCTACGACGTCAACGGCCGCGTCACCTACGATCGGGTCTACTCGACCGCGACCGGGACGACCTGGCACGAGCGCGACTACGGCTACGACGGCCACGGCGAGCTGCGCGCGATCAGCGGCGCGACCAACGGCATGACCGCCGACGCCGACTACGCCTACGACGCGCGCCACCGCCTGCGCACCGCGGTCGGCCCCGGTGCCTACAGCGCCGCGTTCACGTACAGCCCGGCTGGCAACGTCGCCACCGCGATCGTCGCCGGCGCGACCGACGTCCCCAACCGCGACGTCAACTACGTCTACGGCGCGGTCGATCCGCAGGCGGTCGATCGCATCACCGATCGCACCACGGGCGCGACCATCGCGACCTGGAGCTACGACCTCGCGGGCAACAACACCGCGCGCGCGGTCGGGGCCCAGGCCCGCACGTACACGTTCGGCGGCGACGGCCTGCTCCACGAGAGCGCGGGCGCGGGCGGCACCGAGCGCTACTACTTCGGCGCCGACGCCGAGCGCATCGTCGCGCTGGGACCGACCGGGGTGACGATCTGGTTCGGCGAGAGCGAGACGCTCTACGGCAACAGCGGCACCCAGCAGCGCCGCTACTTCCACATCGCCGCGGGTGAGCCGATCGCGCGCGCCGAGCGCACCACCCCGACCAGCACGCACACGATCGAGCTCCAGTACGCCGACGCGCTGCAGAACCTGGCCGTCACCGTCAGCTCGATCAACGCGGTCACCGCCGCGTTCACCTACGGCGCGTTCGGCGAGGTGGTCGGCGCGACGGGCGCCAGCAACCATCGCCGCGAGTTCAACGGCAAGGAGCACGACCTGGTGTCGGGCCTGCGCCACTACGGCTGGCGCTCCTACGATCCGGTGTCGCTGCGCTGGGCGAGCGCCGATCCGCTGTACCGCTTCTCGCCCGACG
>JAYTAJ010000925.1:0-7023 GCA_043737575.1 Myxococcales bacterium
CAGCACGCGGTTGTCGATGAGGCGGGTCGCCCCGACGAAGACCGCGAGCGCGAGGACCGCCGGGCGGTCGAGCTGGTCGATCGGCGTGAGGTCGTCGGCGTCGCGCAGCTCGACGTAGTCGATGCGGGCGTCGGGCTGGGCGGCGATGGGGGCACGGGCGGCGGCGACGATCGCCGCGGGATCCCGCTCGCCCGCCGCGACCGCGGCCTCGGCGGCGGCGAGGCCGGCCGACAGCGCCAGGGCCTGGCGGCGCTGGTCGGCCGACAGGTAGGCGTTGCGCGACGACAGCGCCAGACCGTCCGGTTCCCGGACGACGGGACAGCCGACGATCTCGACGCCGAGATCGAGATCGCGGGTCATGCGGCGGATGATCGCGAGCTGCTGGTAGTCCTTCTCGCCGAAGAACGCGAGGTGGGGCTGGGTCAGGAGGAACAGCTTGGTGACGATGGTGGCGACGCCGGTGAAGTGCCCGGGCCGCTTCTCGCCGCACAGCGGCTGCTCGAGCTCGCGCACCGTCACGAAGGTCTGGCTGCCGGGCGGATACATCGCCGCGGCGTCGGGGCAGAACGCCAGATCGACGCCGCAGGCGCGGGCCTTGGCGAGATCGCCGTCCTCGTCGCGCGGGTAGCGCGCCAGGTCCTCCTTCGGCCCGAACTGCGTCGGGTTGACGAACAAGGTCAGCACGACGACGTCGGCGCGCGCCCGGGCCGCGCGCAAGAGCGTCAGGTGGCCGTCGTGGAGGAAGCCCATGGTCGGCACCACCGCGATCGTGCGGCCGTCGCGCCGCAGATCGTCGGCGCGCGCCCGCATCGCGCGCGGATCGCGCACGATCTCGAACGGTGCGCGCAAGGTCACGGCTTGCGGCCGCCCGAGTACAGCGCTGTCACCGTCGCCTCGCGCTCGACCGCGAAGCTCTCGGCCTCCGACGGGAAGCTGCCGTCCTTCACGTCGGTGATGTAGCGCTGACAGGCGTCCTTGATCGTCGTCGACAGATCGGCGTAGCGCCGCACGAACTTCGGCTTGAACCGCTCGTCCATGCCGAGCAGGTCGTAGATCACCAGCACCTGACCGTCGCAGTCGGCGCCGGCGCCGATGCCGATCGTCGGGATCGCGACCGCGGCCGTCACCGCGGTGGCGACCTCGGCGGGGATGCCCTCGAGCACCACCGCGTAGGCGCCCGCGGCCTCGAGCGCGCGGGCATCGGCGATCATGCGCTGGGTCGCGCCGGCCTCGCGGGCCTGGACCTTGAAGCCGCCGAACTGGTGGAACGACTGCGGCGTGAGGCCGAGGTGGCCCATCACCGGGATGCCGTTGCTGGTGAGGCGTCGAACCAGCTCGGCGTGCTGGGCGCCGCCCTCGAGCTTGACGGCGTGGCAGCCGCCTTCCTTGATCAAGCGGCCGGCGTTGCGCAGGCCCTGCTCGACGCTCTCTTGATACGACATGAACGGCATGTCGCCGACGATCTGCGCGCGGTGCGCGCCGCGCCCGACCGCGCGGCAGTGGTAGATCAGATCGTCGAGGGTGACGGGGAGGGTGGTGTCATGGCCTTGCACGACCATGCCGAGCGAGTCGCCCACCAGGAGGATGTCGGCGCCAGCGGCCTCGAGGAGGCGCGCGAAGGTGGCGTCGTAGGCGGTCAGCATGACGATCTTGTCGCCCCTGACTTTTTGCGCCCGCAAAGAGTGAATGGTCACGCGTGCGGTCATCGTGGCTCCGGGTCGCCGTCCGTGGAGTGGATCGACGCCTGCCGCAGGTGTAGCACGAGCCGCGGTGCCGACGCGGTGCGATCAGCGCGCGACGACCGGGATGCGCACGCGCCACGCGCCGCTGGCGCTGGTCGGCAGGCGCAGCGTCGCGGCGACCCGCTCGAGGCAGGCGCGGGTGTCCTCGGCGCTGTCGAGGACGTCGGCGGCGCGCAGCGGCGCGACCAACGGATAGGCGGAGACCGCGGGCGCGTCGCGGCCAGCGGCGGCGCGGGGCCGTGGCGGCACCCGGATCGTCGAGCGCGGCGGCGCGCGGTCGCTCGGCCACGGCATCGGCTTCAGCTCGATGATGGGCGTCATCGCGACGCGGACCTCGTGGAGCCCGGTCGGCAGCTTCGCCATGCACGCGGCGAGGGCGGGCTGGACGCGGCGGATCGCGGCGACGATCGCGGTGCGATCGAGCGCGGTGGCGCCGCCGCCGTCGATCGACACCCGCTCGGCGAGATCGATCGCGGCCAGCGCGTCGAGGTGCGCGGCGACCCGCGGGCGCCACGGGCTGGCGGCGGTCGCGGTCTGCAGGTAGCGGCGGAAGTACGCGATCGCGTACTCGGGGCGGCCGCCGCGCATCGCGGCGAAGCCGAGCAGGTAGTCGCTGTCGCCGGCCTGCAGCGCGGGCAACGCGGTGCTGCCAGCGTGGACCGCGAAGGCGTCGCCGCGCTGCGCGACCTCGGCGGCGGCCTGGGCCGCGGCGTCACGCCGCGCGCGATCGAGCGCGATCGCGAGGAGCCAGCGGGCGCCGCCGTCCTGGCCCGCGCGCTCGAAGGCGGCGATCGCGTCGTCGAGGCGGCCCTGGGCCATCGCGACCTCGCCCGACCGCAGCCACAGCTCGGGGCTGGCCTCACCGCGGGCGATCGCGGCGGCCAGGGTCGCGGCGGCGCCGTCGAGCTGGCCGGCCCGGCCCTGGCACAGCGCGATCGACAGCGGCAGCGGGCGCAGGAGACCGTGGCGCGGCGTCGTGCGCGGGTCGATCAGGCGGACCGGGCGCCACGCTGGATCGATCGCGCGGGTCGCGGCGTACGCGGTGGCGCAGACCGGCCAGCGCCGCAGGCGCTCGGCGGTGATCGCGAGGTAGCCCCAGCCGTCGGCGTCGTCGGGCGCGTCGCGAGTGTTGATCGTGAGCAGCTCGATCGCCTGACCGAGATCGCCGGTCGTGAGGCGGAGAAAGCGCAGCGCGTCGTCGAGGCGGACCCGGTTCGCGGCGGCGCCAGGATGCACCAGCTCGCCCCACAGCGCGCTGCGGGCCTCGGCGTCGGCGTCGGCGTCGGGGCGATCGCGGCGCCACGGGCCGGCCTGCGCGTCGAGCGCGACCGCGGCCAGCGCCGCCAGCGCGAGGACGCCGCGGCCGCTCACCGATCCCAGCGGTTGCGATCGGGGACGAGGCGCCGCAGCGGCTTCGCCTTCAAGCGCGCGATGTGGGCGCGAGCCCGCGGCGCGTAGCGCGGGTGCGCGCCCGAGCGGAGGAACGCCTCGTAGCGCTCGATCGCGCCGACCGGATCGCCGGCCCACTCGGCCCCGAGCGCGAGGTAGTACTCGGCCTCGCCGTCGGGGACGAAGAACACGCGGTGGCTGTTGATGTCGCGGATCAGCACCTCGAGCGCGTCGCCGCCCTGCAGGCGCAGCATCCGGAACGCCTCGCCGCGCTGCTCGTCGCGATCGAGCGCGACCGCGAGGCCGAACATGCGGCTGGTGTCGGGATCGACCAGGAGCGACGCGCGGTAGGTCTCGATCGCGCGATCGAGATCGCCGAGCATCATGTAGGTCTCGGCGAGGTTGCCGAGCACCAGGCCGCGACGGCCGCGGGTCGTGAACACCGCGTCGGTGCGGGCGTTGTCGCGCATGCGCGCGAGGACCTCCTCGTAGTCGGCGGCGGCGGCGACCAGGTGCTCGTGGGTCGCGAGCTTGGTGTGGAGCAGCGCGCGATTGAGGAGGATCTCGTCGGTGCCGCGGGGATCGAGCGGCGCGAGGCGGGTGAACGCGTCCCAGTGCGCGATCACGCGCTCGGCGATGGCGGGATCGGGCTGGGCGTCGCACAGCGGCGCCTCGGCGGGATCGCACTCGAGGTAGAACGCGTTCAGCGCCGCGGCGGCGCGCAGGTGCGGCTCGGCGGCGTCGGGGCGAGCGCGGCTCGCGGCCTCGTAGGCGAGCGCGGCCTTGTCGATCTCGCGGCGGCGGGTCGACACGATGCGCTCGTTCTCGGCGACCGCGGCGTTCTCGTCACCCTGCAGCATCGCCTCGTCGTAGCTGCGGCGCGCCAGCTCGTCGTCGGGCGTCTCGGCGATCTCGGCCCACAGCGGGCCGCTCGGCGGCGCGGCGTGGCTGGTGGCCGCGATGATCGCGAGCACGACGGCGACCAGCGTGGCGCGGCTCACGGCGACCTCCGCCGCACCGCGCGCCGCGCCCGTGGTGCCGGCTGGCGATCGCGCGCCAGCTCGCGATCGATCGCGACGCGATGATCGTGGGCGCGCGCGCCCGCGCCGCGCTTGCCGGCGACCCGCTCGAACGCGAACCACTCGGCGCGGGCCTCGGTCCGGTTGATCTGCGTGGTCTCGTAGGCCATCGCCCGGTAGTAGTGCAGGTCGGCGGCGACCGGCGGCGGGAACAGCCGCACCGCCTCCTCGGCCCAGCGGCTGTAGTCGTTGTCGAGCGCGGTCTTGAGCCGCAGGATCACGTCGAACGCGGCGGTGATCTGCTCGTCGCGATCGTAGAGGACGGCCAGCGCGAGGTAGCCGATCACCGTCGACGGATCGCCGTCGATCGGGACCGCGTCGTTGAGCTCGCGCAGCACCGCGACCGCGGCGCCGACGTCGCCGCTGGCCTCGAGGGCGTGGGCCAGCGCGATGTGGGCCTTGATCGAGGTCGCACGCTCGGCGGTCTGGGAGATCGAGCGACGCAGCGCGGTGATCGCGTCGGGGACGCGGCGCTGGCGCAGCGCGATGCGGCCGATCCGCAACAGCGCGTCGGCGCGCAGCACCCCGGCCGGGGCGCGGGCGAGGTAGTCGACCAGCAGGCGCTCGGCGGCGATGGCGCGCCCGGCCTCGTCGGAGAACGCACCCGCGTAGTACAGCGCGTCGAGATCGTCGGGATCGAGCTGGCGGGCGTAGCGCGCCATGCGCAGCCCCGACTGCACCATCTCGCTGCGGTTGCCCTCGCCGTAGGGATCGTCGATCGACCGGAGGGTCATCGCGAGGTTGCGCTGCAGCTCGGCCACCTCGTCGGCGTGGGGATGCACGACGTCGCGCCAGAAGTCGTCGTGGTCGGCCGGCGCGACGTAGGGCGGCGACGGCATGCGGTCGGCGCGGGCGACGCCGGTCGTGGCGACGACCGCGAGCGCGAGGACCAGACGGAGCACCGGTCGAGTATGCCGCCTGCCCCCCGGGGAGGCCAGGCCTCGGTCTGGGGAGTGGCGGGACCGGGCGGCGCGCGCAGCTGGGCGAAACCACGGCGCGGCGCGCTGGCCAGCGACTTGCTCTGCATCGCTGCGTGGATTCTCCTGTCCTCGGCGCGGCGCTCGAGCTGTTCCGGGCCCGGCACTACCCCGGGGTCGTGGCGGCCTGCGCTGACGCGCTGCTCGACCTGCCGCCCGGCGACGCCAGCGCGGGGCCGATCCACCTGCTGGCGGCGCGCAGCCTCCTGGCGCTGCGGCGCGACACCGAGGCCCAGGTCGAGATCCGCGCGTGTCTGCGGCTCGACCCGCAATGCGCCGCGGCGTATCGCTTGCTCGGCGAGCTGTCGGCGCGGGCCGACGAGCTGTCGTCGGCGAAGATCTTTCTGCGCGAGGCGATCCGCCTCGGCCCCGACGATCTCGAGGCCCAGGAGTGGCTCGCGCTCGTCGAGAACATGGCTCGACCTACCGCGGCGGCGGCAAAACTCCCGGCAGCCAAGGCCGCGGTAGGTCGGTCTTCTCCGTCGGTGCGCACCGAGCCGATGCCGCCCGTGCCGCGCACGGTGTCGGCCCACGTCGTCGCGCGGGTCGCGCCCGCGGTGTTGCCGCCGCAGGCGACGACGTGGAAGGCCGCGGCGCTGCCGCTGCCCGCGCCGAGCGCGGTGACGCCGCTGCCGCGGGCGCGCGGGACCTCGCCGCCGCCGTCGCGGGCGCCGTCGACCGGGGCCGGCCTCGAGCCGATGCAGTCGACCCGCCTGCCGGTCGCCGCCGGTTTCGGTCAGTACCTCGTCGAGTGCGGCCTGATCTCGCCGATGCAGCTCAAGGCCGCGCTGGTGTACAAGCGCTCGACCGGGGTGCGGCTGGGCGCGGCCGCGGTCGCGCTCGGGCTGGTGTCCGAGCCGAAGATCGAGTGGGCGTCGCTCGCCTACCACGGCCGTCACCGCCGCGCGGCGGGCTGACGCCCATCGGAATCGACCAATCCGATCCGATTCGGTAGACTCGGCGCGACGTGATCGAGCCGGGCGCTGTCGTCGCCGAGAAGTACCAGGTCGAGCGCGTCCTCGGACGCGGCGGTATGGGCATCGTGGTCGCCGCGCTGCACCTGCACCTCGGCCAGCGGGTCGCGCTGAAGTTCTTGCGCCGCGAGGCCGCGGGCGACGACGAGCTGGTCGCGCGGTTCCTGCGCGAGGCCCGCGCCGCGGTGCGGCTGCGCGGCGAGCACGTCGGCAAGGTCGTCGACGTCGGCACGCTGCCCGACGGCGCGCCGTACATCGTGATGGAGTACCTCGAGGGCCACGACCTCGCGAGCGAGCTGGCGCGCGCCGGTCGGCTGCCGGTCGCGGTCGCGGTCGATCACGTGCTGCAGGCGTGCATCGGGCTCGCCGAGGCCCACGGCGCGGGCATCGTGCACCGCGATCTGAAGCCCGCGAACCTGTTCCTGACCCAGCGGCCCGACGGCACCGCGCTGGTGAAGGTGATGGACTTCGGGATCGCCAAGGCGGTCGGCCGGCTCGACGGCGCGATGACCGACTCCGCCGCGGTGATGGGCTCGCCCGGCTACATGTCGCCCGAGCAGCTGCGCTCGGCGCGCGACGTCGACGCCCGGGCCGACCTGTGGTCGCTCGGCGTGGTGCTGTACGAGCTGACCACCGGGCGGCGGCCCTACGACGCCAACACCATCACCGAGCTCGCGGTGCTGATCGCGACCGAGCACGTCCCGCCGCTGCCGCCCGGCTTGCCGCGCGGGTTCGTCGCCGCCGTCATGCGGTGCCTCGAGAAGGATCCGGCGCGGCGCTTCGCCGACGTCGCCGCGCTGGCCGCCGCCCTCGCGCCCCACGGCTCGGCCGGCGCCGCCGGCCTCGCCGCCGCCGTCGCCCG
>JAYTAJ010000926.1:0-7023 GCA_043737575.1 Myxococcales bacterium
GGAGCGGTTCGTCGGCGTGCCCGAGCAGGGCGGCCGCGACATGATCTCGGCCGACCCGCTCGCACCCGGCACCGTCTACACCGCCGGCGTCACCGCCGATGGGACCGTGGGACTCTACCGGCTCGAGATCTCCGTGGCCAGCGGTACTGGCAAGCTAAAGATGGCCGGCGGCCTCGCGGGCGCGATGAAGGAGTCCGTGCAGCGGGCCTTCTCGTACCTGCAAGCCAAGAAGTCCGACCTCGGCATCGCTCGCGACCTCGACACGTCGGACCTGCACGTCGAAGTGATCGACCTGCTCGGCAACCACGTCGAGGCCGAGGTCGGCGTCGCGTTCTTCGTCGCGTGCTACTCCGCGCTGCGCAAGACGCCCGTCAGTCCCGCGCTCCTCGTGCTCGGCGACCTCAGCGTCCAGGGCAACATCAAGCCGCTACGCTCGCTCACCGAGCCGCTTCAGGTCGCCAAGGACAACGGCGCCAAGCGCGCCCTGATCCCGATCGAGAACAAGCGCAGCTTTCTCGACGTGAGCGCCGACATCATGGAGCACGTCGACCCGATCTTCTTCGGCGACCCGAAGACGGCCGCCATGAAGGTGCTGGGCTTGACCTGAGCAGGGAGCCTGGTGCCAAACACGCTTCACACCGTCGCCACGATCACGCGCCTTGCGAAGGCAGGGCGTGGCTACGTGGCCGTCGCCTACTGCCAGACGGGCGCCCGCAAGTTGCTTCCGCTCCGGCCGGGCAGCGTGTTGGTCGTGGACTCCAGCTTGCGCGCGGTGCGATCAGGCCAGACCAACCCGCCGAGCTGTTGAAGCTCGTCCGCGCGGCATCGACGTCCACACCGCCGAGCGCTTGCACGCCAAGGTGTCAACTCCAGAAGGAGTACCGCCCGCCGAAGTTTGTCCTCGGCGGATCACCCCGGTGCCGGGGGAAGAAACGCCGCAGTCTCCGGTGCGGTCACCTACCGAGTCCGGTCTCCCGCTGGCGCGGAACCGGCCCGCGCGAGCGCTGTCGCCGACGCGGTCGCCGCCGATGTCGGCGAGAGGGTCGCCCGCGCTGCCACGCCCGCTGCCACGCGGGACGGAACACGCTGGATCATGTCGGGTCAGTCAGGGCCGTAGGCTGTTGAGATTCTTGCAAGGGCTCGTCAGCGAACGGGGCCGGCGACTTGGCGACAGCCCGCCCCAAAAAAACTAGAACAGGCGTGCGACGTCTTTCCAGGTCACCAGCACCATCACCACCATCAGGACCAGGATGCCCACCATGTGGACCATCGTCTCGATGCGCGGGTTGGCGCGGCGCCGGGTCACCAGCTCATAGCCCAGGAACGCCAGCCGTCCACCGTCGAGGGCGGGCAGCGGCAACAGGTTCATGATCGCGAGCACGACGTTCAGCAACATCAAGAGCTCGATGACGTCGACGATGCCGAGCTCGAACGCCTTCTTGAACTCGCTGCCGATCCCGATCGGACCGGCGGCGCTGAGGCCGCTGTCCTCGCCCTGGATCGCCGCCTTGATCCCGCCGTAGAGCCCGCCGACGTACTGCTTGGTCTGCAGCCACGGGTACAGCACCGCCTGCTTGGCCGCGGTGCCGACGCCGACCTCGCCGCGGGTCTCGAGCGCGATGCCCATCCGCCAGATCTTGGTCGTCTCGCCCTTGGCGTTCTTGACCTCGACCTCCTTGGTCGGCACGACGACGATCTGGACCTGACCGCGGCGCTCGATCGTGAGCGTCATCGGCGTGCCCTTGGCCTCGTTGGTGTACTCGCCGAGGGTCTTGGCGCTGGCCTTCGGGCCCGACAGCCACAGCTCCTGATCGTTGACCTTGGTGATCACGTCGCCGGGCTGGAGGATCCCCGCGGCGGGCGCCTTGGGATCGACGGCGGCGACCTCGTAGCGCGGCGACCAGCCGGGGATGCCCGCGCAGGTGTAGAGCCCGAACGCGAGGACGACGGCGGCGAGGTAGTTGGTGCCGGGGCCGGCGAAGATCGTCGCGATGCGCTGCCACACCGGGCGGTTGGGGTACGCCTCCTTGTCGTCGGGATCGACGTCCTCGGCGATGTTCATCCCCTTGATCTCGACGAAGCCGCCGAACGGGACGGGCGCGACCTGGAACAGCGTGCCCTTCTTCGATCGCCAGCGCAGCAGGCCGGGACCGAAGCCGAGGGAGAAGCGCTCGATCCGCATCCCACACCAGCGACCGACGAAGAAATGCCCGGCCTCATGCACGATGATGAGCAGGCCGAGCGCCAGGATCGCGCCGAGGACGTACATGTGGCGCGGACTATAGCAGCCGCGCGCCGACGACGCTCACGACGGTCGCGACGGATTGCTCGCGGCGCGACGCGGCAGGAACGCCGAGAACCAGCGCGGCCGCGCGGGCTCTTGCTCGACGCGCTGGACGTCGAGACGCAAGCCACCCGCGGCGAGGCGGCGCGCCATGCGGCGCTGGCGAGCGTCGCGCACGCCGCGCACGCCGGTGATCGCGGGCAGCGCGCGCATCCGGTTGGCGACGATGAACGCGCCGTGCATCACGACCGCGTCGACGTTGCCGTCGCGGACCGCGGCGATCGCCTCGGCGGCGCCGGTCAGCGGCCCGAGCGCCTTCTGCGGATCGATGATCCACAGGATGCGGCCCTGGGCGCGGCCCGCACCGGTGTCGGCGCCACGGCCGCGGCGCGGCGCGTGGATCACGCGGAGCTCGGGCACGCGGGCGCGCTGCAGCGCGAGCACCGCGTGGGAGTTGTCGCCCGAGTCTTCGTCGACCGCGAGCATCTCGAACGCCACGCCGAGCGTGCGCAGCTCGGTCGCGAGGCGCTGCACTGCGGGGCCGATGGCGTCCTCGTCGTCCCCGAACGGAAGGATGACCGACACTTCGAAGCAGGTTGCCATGAGCGTCGCCGGAGAGAGCAGCTTCTGTGCCGCGGCGGTGACGGGCATGCGGCGACAGGCTACCAAAGAACGTCGACGATAACTGCGCGTGGTCGTTGAAGCGAGCTCGGCGAGTCGTCCGGTGGCCGGACCGCGCAGGCCGAGATCGTCGACGAAGATCGCGCACTGGATCGCGCGGGTGCGCACCGCGTTACGCGCTGCGACGCCAGTGGCGATCGAGCGTCGCACCGACGGCATCCCAGTCGAGCGCGCCGATCGGCGGCGGGCGCGTCGTCGCGAGCTGCGCGATCGCGTGAGCGAGCGCGGACGGATCGCGCGGCGGCACGACGATCGCGCCATGGGTTGCGAGCGCGGCGAGGCCGCCGGTCGCGGCGACCACCAGCGGCACGCCCGCGGCGAGGGCCTCGAGGGCGGCGAGCGGCGTGCCCTCGACGCGGCCGTCGGGCAGCGGCGCGGACGGGATCACCAGCACGCGGGCCTCGACGAGCAGGCGATCGCGGGCGTCGGCGTCGAGCCAGCCGAGGAAGGTCACGCGATCGGCGACGCCGCGCGCGCGGGCGTGGGCGTGCAGCGCGGCGCGGCGCGGACCGTCGCCCGCGATCGCCAGGCGAAAGCTCGACGGCAGGCGCGCGATCGCGTCGATCGCGACGTCGATGGCCTTGATCGGCACCAGGCGCGCGATCACCGCGACGGTGATCGGATCGGCGAGCCCGCGATCGCGGCGCGCGTCGCAGATCTGCGCGGCGCGGCCGCCGTCGATCGCCATCGGCTGCACGATCGCGCGGCTCGCGATCGGCGGATACGCCGCGATCGCCTGGGCGCGCAGCGGCTCGGCCACGAACGCGAGCCGGGCGTCGCGCACCGCGAGCAGCCGCAACGTCGCGCCGAGCAGGTGGCGCCGCGCCAGCAGGTGAACGTCGCCGCCGTGGGCGATCGCGAGGAGCGGCCCGCGGGTCGGCAGCGCCGCCAGCGCCGACGGCGCCAGCCAGTGCGCGGCGATCGCGTCCCACGATCGCGCCCGCGACGCAACGATCGCGGCGAGCCGCGCCGCGAAGCCGAGCGCCGCGACGCCCGCGCCCGCGGCGATCGCCTCGGGTGCGCCGCCCGCGTAGAACAGCCCGCGCGGCGCCGCGACGCGGGTCACGCCCTCGCGCTCGTCCCACCCGCGATCGATCTGCTCGGCATCCGCCGCGATCACCTCGACGTCGGCGTCGCGCCGCAGGTACGCGACGTGGCCCGCGACGAAGCCGCCGGCCGCGTCGTCGCCGGCATGCCGCGGGTACGACGTGGTGACGACGCCGATGCGCATCGGCGCATCGTACTGCTACGCCGCGGCGGCGATGGTCGCGAGCGCGGCGAGGTTGGCCCGCGCCGGCTTGGTCGCGTAGTCGTAGAGCCCGACGCCCGACTTCTTGCCGAGCTGACCGGCCTGCACCAGGCGGCGCAACAGCGCGGGCGGCCGATAGCGATCGTCGCCGAACTCCTTGTAGAGCAGCTTCGCCATCGCGTAGACGACGTCGAGGCCGATCAGATCCGACAGCGCGAGCGGGCCCATCGGGTGACCGCAGCCGAGCCGCATCGCGGTGTCGATGTGCTCGGCGCCCGCGAGGCCGTGCTCGTACGCGGCGATCGCGCCGAGCAGCATCGGCACCAGCAGGCGGTTGACGACGAAGCCGGTCGAGTCGAGGACCGGCACCGCGGTCTTGCCGAGGCGCGCGACCAGCGCCTCGCACGCGGCCAGCGCGTCGGCGTCGGTGTCGGGGAGGTGGGCGAGCTCGACCAGGTTCATCGCCGGGACCGGCGAGAAGAAGTGCATGCCGACGGTGCGGCGGGCGCGGCTCGCGAGCTCGCCGATCTTCAGGGTCGACGTGTTCGACGCCAGCACCGCGGTCGGCGCCAGCAGCGCGTCGAGGCGATCGAACAGCGCGCGCTTGGCGCCGAGGTCCTCGACGATCGCCTCGATCACCAGCTCGCAGCTGGCGAGCGCCGCCAGATCGGTCGCGACCGCGATGCGCTCGATCGCCGCATCGGCGTCGGCCGCGGCGAGCTTGCCCTTCGCGACCCGCCCCGCCATCGCGGCGCGGATGCGCTCGCGGGATGCACCCGCGTCGCCCCCCGTCGCCTTGACCAGGACCACGGGCAGCCCGGCGAGCGCCGCGACCTCCGCGATCCCGCTGCCCATGAGCCCGCTACCGACGATACCGATCGACTGGATCTGGAACATGAAGAAGACCTCCGATGTACTTTCACCGTGACGGCTTCGACTTGTTCTGTCAAACGCTAATCTATTGATTTATATTAACAAAATCATTAACACGTAAGGTGCGACATCAACAGCTACCGTTAACAGTCAACGCATTGACCGACGCCAAGACCGCGCGATCACTCCTCGCCTCCGCCGCCCATCCCCGCCGCGGCCGCGATGTCGGCCGCCTTGATCTTCGACGGATCGAAGTTGCGCGCGCTGTCGAGCATCTTGGCGATGGTCTTGTCGAACTCGCCGCGCACCGCCTGGCCCGGCTTGGCTTGCGCGAAGCGCAGCGGGTTGATGCGCGCGACCACGACCGGCTTCAGGTAGCCGCTCTGGAAGCCGGCGTCCTTCAGGCGATTGACCGCGACCGCGACCGCCTCGTCGAGCTCGAGCAGCAGCGCGGCGTGGGCCTCGCGCTCGACCAGCACCTCGGTCAGCGGCCGATCGCTCCACGCCTCGCACCGACTGACGACCGGGAGATACGCGCCGCCCGAGAAGCGACCGTTGCGCTCGTAGCACACGCCGATCGTCAGGTAGCTGGGCTGCTCCAGCTCGAGGGTGTAGTCGGACTCGGGCCGCGACGCCTGGGTCGGATCGGCGACCAGCGCGCGCACCATCCGCACGACCTCGAGCGACTTGTCGCGCAGGTTGTGGGCCTTCTCGGTGTTGAGCGCGAGGATGCGGAACGCGATCTCGGGCTCGGGCACGACCAGCGCGGTGATCGCGCGGGCGCCGAGGCGGCGCATCGCGGTGAGGCGGTGCATGCCGTTGGGCGCGTGGAAGCCGTCACCGCTGGCGTCGGGCACCGCGATGATCGGATCGAGGAAGCGACCGACTTTCGGGATGACGCCGGCGAGGCGATCGGCGTGGGCGGGCGACAGCTCGCGCTGGTACGGCGTCGGCTCGACGGTGTGGATCGGCAGCACCGCGATCGCGACCCAGAAGCCACCGAGCGGCTCGCGGTAGCGACCGGCGACGACGCCGCCGACCGCGACGATGCGCTCGCACGCCGCGGTGAACGCCGCGGGCTGCTCGCCGACCAGCGCCTCGGCGGCGGTGATGCCCGCGCTGCCGGGCTCGGCGCCCGGCTTGCGCTTCTTCGGGGCGCGCGGCTTGGGCGCGGCCTTGGGCTTGGCGGGCGCGTCGGTCTTGGGCTTGCGAGGCGGCATGCCCCACTGTACTAGACGCGCGGTCGTCGGCGACGCAGGGCGAGCAAGGCGAGCGCGACGCCCGGGCTCGCGCCGACGCCGCCACTGCACCCGCAGCCGTCGTCGGGCGCGGGCGGCTCGCCGTCGACGTAGGCGTGGCTGGTGACGGTGATGCGGACCGCGTCGCGGGTCAGCTCGACGCGGAAGCGCTCGACGCCGCCGCGGGGGTCCGCGTCGAACCGCGCGGCGCCACCGACGATCGGCGCGGACACGAGCTGGTCGCCGTCGCGCCAGAGCTCCGCGATCGCGCCGTCGGCGCCCGGGGCCTCGACCTCGATCGCGAGCTCGCGGACGTCACGCAACGTGTCGCCGACGCCGGCGACGCGGGTCGCGTCGGATCGATCGCGCAAGGTCAAGATCACCATCGGATCGTCGGGGCCGCGCATCTTCACGACGGTGCGGCCGGCCTTCACCGCGTCGACGATCGCCGCCTCCGACAGCGCGTCGGCCAGCACCATCGTCGTCGGGCTGCCGATCAGCGACGGCGCGGTGCCGGTCTCGGTGCCGCCGCGGTGATCGTCGCTGCCGCCGATCGCGGCGAGGCGCGCGCCGTCGTCGAGCAGCGCGTCCCACAGCAGGATCACCCGCGGCGTGAACGTCGAGCCGGTCGCCTCGGTGTTGCCGGTCTGCAGCTCGAGGCCACCGACCATCGCCCACGGGGTGTCGGCGTGGTCCCA
>JAYTAJ010000927.1:0-3076 GCA_043737575.1 Myxococcales bacterium
GTCGGCGCCAGGGCGATGGTCGGCTCCGATACCACCGGTGGACGTCGTAGCTGCCAGACCAGCATCACGGCGGCCGCGACCGCGAGCCCGGAGACGAGCGCGACCACGGGAGCCCAGCGGCGACGCGACGCGATCGGGACGATGGTCGCGACGTTCGGCCGACGCCCGGGCTCGGCTGCCGGCAGTGCCAAGGACTCTCGATCGCGGAGCTGGAGATCGTCCGCCAGCGCGGCCTGGCAGACCGCACAGTCGGGAACGTGATCGAGGAAGGCGACCTCCTCCTCGGGGTCGAGCAGGCCCTCGAGGTACTCCGCCGCGCGGCCATGGACGATCACGGCGCCTCCTCGATCACGACGGCCAGGAGCGCGCGCAGCTTCCGGCGCGCGCGCATGAGGCGCGTCCCCACGGTGGCCTTGGGAATGCCCTGCGCCGCGGCGATCGCGACGTAGTCCTGGCCGTCCAGGGCGAACCTCCGATAGGTGTCGCGGATATCGTCGGGGAGCTGATCGATCGCAGACCGGAGCGCGGCCGCGCTGATGCGCTGCCACGGCAGCGGCTCGGTCGGCTCGTCGTCGGTGGACGCCGCCGCCGGCTCGATGTCGAGCGAGACTGGCTGCGGCCGCGCCCGCTGGCGCCGGAGGGTGTCGAGGAAGGTGTTCATGGTGATGGACATGAGCCACGACCTCACGCTGCTGCGATCGCGGAGCTGCTCGCGCGACCGAAAGGCGCGCATCAAGGTGTCCTGCACCAGATCGTCCGGATCCGTGCGCGCGCGGCAGAGCTGGCGTGCGCGGGCCTGGAGGCCGGGCAGGTGCTCGGCGATCAGCGCTTCGAACGCGCGGCGATCGTCGGCCGCGGCGGGTCCGGCGGGCATGGGATCACTGCCGGTGACGCACGGCTTCTGACGATCTTCTCGACCTTCCCCCGACAATGCACTTTCACCGTAACACAGCCGATCCCCGTGACGCGCTCGGAACCCTCGCGGGCCGGGTTCGCCCGCTCCCGCAGGATGGCGAGCACGAACGTACGCGTACCGAAGGCGCTCATCGTCGGCTCTCATCGCTGGCCTCGCACGCCGACGCCGCCGCGGCATAGCGGACCGAGGCGACCGGGCTCGCACATCCTGGATCGACCTCCAGCACCACCCAGTCGAACTGGTGCGGCAGGTCGAAGCGCGGACGGCTGGTGCCGGCCGCGATCCAGCCTGTCGCGCCGATCGCCTCGCCGGCGTCGTTGCGCGCCACCAACTGCACCCGGCAGACGCTCGGATTGTCGATCTGCGTCAAGGCGGTCGGCCGGCAGGCGCCGGCCGTGTGCGCCACGAGCACTCCCGGCCGCCGGCTCACCACGCGCTGCCGACCGGCGCCGCACCCCGCGAGCGCGATGACCACGGCCACTGCGATGCTCGTTCGTATCCGATCGTCCATGCTACCGGTGACGCACGATCCACTCTCATGTTCACCACCCTGTGACCGATCACGGGCGTCTTGCCATCAGCCGCCTGATCCGCGGCGACATCCCGGCGCCGTCGAGCAGCGTGGCGCGGAACCAGCGCCGCGCCGGATCGAGGTCGTGCTGGCGCGGCCACCACGCGATCAGCGACGGGCTGGGCAGCGGAAGCGGGGCATCGTGGACGCGGACGCCGAACAGCTCGTGGGCGCGGTGGGCGACAGTGCTCGCCACCGTGCACACCAGGTCGGAGTGACGCACCGCCAGGCCGGCGCTGGCGAAGTGGGGCACGCGCACCGCCACGCGCCGCGACAGGCCGCGCTGCTCGAGCACCCGATCGACGACGCCGAGGCCCCGACCCTCGATGGCGATCAGCAGGTGGTCGACGGCGAGGTAGCGCTCGAGGGTGAGGCGGCCGGTCAGGCGGGGATGATCGGGGCGGGCGATCACCGCGAACGGATCGCGGTACAGCACGCGGCGGCGCAGGCCGGCCGGCATCGGCATCGTCTCGGCGCCCAGCACCAGGTCGAGGTCACCATCGACCAGGCGGGCGGCGGCGCTGCGGTCGAAGCGCTCGATGTCGAGGTGGACGCCCGGCGCGGTCCTGGTCAGATACGCCAGCAGCTCGGGCAAGGTGGTCAGCTCGAAGTAGTCGAAGGTGGCGAGGCGAAAGCGGTGGGTCGCGGTGGCGGGATCGAACTCGGACGGCGGTGCCAGCGCCGTGGCCAGCTGGTCGAGTGCCGCCGGCAGCGCCGCGGCGACCTGTTCGCCGCGCGGGGTGATCGCCATCCCCCGACCGGCCACCACCAGCAACGGATCGTCGAGCAACCCGCGCAGCTTGGCCAGGGCGTGGCTCATCGCCGACTGCGACACGCCGACCCGGCGAGCGGCGGCGCTGACGTTGCGCTCGCGCAGCAGCGCGGCCAGCGCCGGTAGCAGGTTCAGGTTGATGCGGGCCAGCTGGAGCGCGTCTCGCGTTTCACTCATACGTTGTATTACAACTATGAGCTTTTACTCATGCATGTCCAGCGCCACGATGGCGCCATGACCCTCGACGCAGACACCCTCGTGACCGGCGGCACCGGCTTCATCGGCCGCTGGCTCGTCACCTCGTTGACCCGGCGCGGGCGCCGGGTGGCCGTGGTCGCCCGCGGGGGCGCCACCCGTGCCGCCGAGCTGGCGGCGTTCGTCGCCGTCCATGGCGGCGATCCGTCGCGGCTGGCGTTGATCGACGGCGACCTCGGGCGCGACGATCTCGGGCTCACACCCGTGGTGCGCGGCGTGCGCGACGTCTTCCACCTCGCCGCCGCCTTCAGCTTCGGCATGGCCGCGGCCACCGCCCGCGCCACCAACCTCGGCGGCACCGAGCGCATCGCGACCTGGGCTGCGTCCCAGCCCGGCCTGCGCCGCTTCGTGCACCTCGGCGGCTACCGCGCCACCGCGCTGCCGCCGTGGCTGGCCGGCGCGACCTATCCGCTGCCGGAGCGCCTGCGCGCGCGCCTCTACGCCAGCCATGGCGCCTACGAGGCCTCGAAGCTCGAGTCGTACCTGGCGATCCGCGCGCGCGCGCCCGGCCTGCCGCTGACCGTGATCCATCCGTCGACGGTGATCGGCGCCGCCGCGACCG
>JAYTAJ010000928.1:0-16020 GCA_043737575.1 Myxococcales bacterium
CCAGCACGTGCAGCGCGGCGAGCCGGACCGCGATCGGGTTGCCGCGATCGCGCGCCTCTGCCAGCAGGCGGACCGTGGCGTGGCCATCGACGGTCGTGACCAGCCCCCAGTCGCCGCCCAGGTGATACGGCATGTACGCCTTGCCGCCGAACCCGACCACGGCGAGCGGGTCGGCGTGCAGGCGTGCGATCTCGGCGTCGAGCGACGCTCCCAGCTCCGACTTCTCCGATTGGGTCACCGGTCTGTCCTCTCCGCGCGTCGCGCACCCGCTGGTCGCAGCGAGCACGACGAGCATGCGCCCGAGCCAGGCTACTTGCGAACCCATACCTGGACGCGGCGGTTCTTGGGCTCGTCGGTGCCGGCCGAGGTCTTGACCCGCGCCCAGTCGGAGCCGTAGGCCTCGATCGAGATCTTGGTGGCGTCGATGCCCTTGCTGACCAGGTAGGCTTGGGTGGCGTCGGCGCGCTTCTGCGACACCCCGGGGCCGTCGGGCTCCTTGAGATCGGCGGCGCCGCCGAGCTGCACCTTGGTCGCGGTGTCGGCCTTCATCTTGGTGACGACGCCGTCGAGCTGGGCCTTGTGCCCGGCGGTCAGGTCGGCCTTCCCGGGGGCGAACCCGTCGAGGATCACCTCGAACTTGGCGTCGTAGAACTTGTCGAGCGCGCTCTCGAGCGACGCCGACGGCGCGTCGGTGACGTCGGCGTGGGTGCCGCCGATCAGCTCGATCGGCGAGTCCTTGGCGTCCTTGGCCTTCCAGCCCCACTTGATCGCGCCGAGCGCCTCGCGGGTCTCGAGCGTCATCGCGCAGGTCTCGAACTCCTTGATGGTGTCGCCGGAGCCGGTCCGCGCCATCGGCTCGTCGGGGCCGTCGGTGAGCTTGGCCTCGCTCGAGGTGCCGCCCTTGGTCGAGTTGCCGACCTTCCAGGTCGTGTTCTCGCGCTTCCACTTCTTGGCGGTCGCGTCCCACTCGGCCCCGTAGAACGGATCGTTCTCGGCCTTCGCGAAGTGATCGACCCGGCGATGCTCGCTCGCCTCCTCGTAGCGCGAGTAGGTGCTCTTGTCGCCGAGCGGCATCGGGCCGCCCGGGTAGACCCGGTCGGCGCCGAGCTGGTTGCGCACGGTCTGGACGAAGCTGACGTTCTTGGCGTCGACGGTCTTCTCGTCGGGCTTGAACTCGACGTCGACCGCGGCCCTGATGGCGCTCTCGGCCTTGAGCGTCCACTTCATCTCGCCCTTGGCGAGCGTCTTCTTGTCGGTGATCGGCGTGGGCAACGGCGGCGGGCCGGCCGGCGTCTTGGGCGCTACGACCGGCGTCTTGGCCTTCTCCTTGTCCTTGTCGGGATCTTTCGGGCAGCGCTGGAGCTGCACGCCGCTGGTCAGCGCGGGACGGATGGCGCCGATCGCCTTCCGCATCACGCGGGCGCCGCCGCCGTAGAGCCGGGCGAGCACGCCCTCGGCCGCGACGTCGGCGTCCTCCTCGTGGGCCGACGACTCGCCGCTCGCCTGGGCCTGCACCTGACCGGGCCCGGCGCCGCGCTGCTGGACGACGTGGGCGAGCTCATGGGCGAGCAGGGCATCGCCGTGCGGCGTGCCGGGCTGGTAGGCGTCGGCGTTGAACGCGATGTGGTTGCCGACGGTGAACGCGGTCGCGTTGCGATCGTCGGCCATGCGGGCCGCGCGGGCGTCGGTGTGGATCCGGACGTCGCCGAAGCCGTCGCCGAACGCATCGCCGATCCGGGACGCGGCGCCGCCGTCGAGGGCCGCACCCTCGCCGAGCGCGGCCGCCACCATCGGCGCCGGGGCGTCGGCCGGGGGCGGCGACGAGGCCGCCTTGGCTTGCACCGCAGGCGCGGCCGCCGCCGCCGGGCCGGGTGCTGCCGCCGCGCCGCTGGCACCGGCCGCGGCGAGATCGGCCGAGACGTCGCCGCCCGAGCTCCAGGTCACGATCCCGAGGCGGACCCGCGCGGCGATCGGCGCGAGGAAGCCCTCCGCCGTCGACGACGTGACCCCGGCGTAGCGCCGCGCCAGCGCCTCGAGCTGGGCCGGCGCGGCGTTGGCGTGCTGCGCGAACCAGCGCTCGATGTACGGGCACCCCGCGACCGACCACAGCGGGCCGAGCACGTCGGACGCGGCCTCGCTCACCACCTCGTGCAGGTGCGCCAGGAAGCGCTCGCGCGTCATCTGGCCCGCCGCGAGCGTGGCACCGTCGGCGACGATCAACTGGCTCGGGGTGCCGCCGACGACGCGATCCGCGACCTGATCGGCCTCGGCCTCGGCCGGATCGTGGACGCCGCCGACCTCGACCTTGCGCTGGATGCCGGCCGGCGCCGCGCCCTGCTGCACGACGTGGGTGAGCTCGTGGGCCATCAGGTGGACGTCGGTCGGGCTCTCGCCGTGGCCCATGAAGACGTCGCTGCCGTAGGTGAACGCGCGGGCGTGGAGCGCGGTCGCCGACTCCTGGGCCGCGTCGTCGGTGTGGACCCGGACGCCGCCCAGATCGGCGCCGACGTGGGGCTCGACTTGGCGCCGCACCGAGGCGTCGACCGGGCTGCCGCTGCCCTTCTCGACCACGGCGCGCGTGGCCGCGTCGTCGGGGCCGCTGTCGGCGCGCGGCGCGGCGCGGCGCCGCAGCATCTCGGTCCGGGTCCGCTTGCCGGGCGCCCCCAGCGAGGAGCCCTGGTCGTTGCTCGATCCACCCGAATCCATCCGACGTGCCGTGCGCTTCATCTCGTCCCCCCCGGAGGCGCGACCTCGAATGTCCGCTCTGCAAGATAGTACGTTACGGCGGCCCGCCGCCTCCCCTGGCCGTGGCCGCGCCGTGCGCCAGGTCACCCGGACGAGGTCCAACCCACCGCGCTACCTGGTCCGCGGATCCCCGGATCCTGTCCCGTCGGCGTACAGGACCTCGAGCAGCTTGCGGCGGGTGACCGGCTTCGAGATCACGCCGCGCACCGCGAGCTCGCGGGCCCGCCGCCGGGTGTCGGGGCTGATGCGCGACGACACGATCACGATCATGATCGCGGCGGTGCGGCGATCGCCGCGCAGCTTGGCGATCAGCTCGAGCCCGCCGAGCTTCGGCATCTCGAGATCGGTGACGACCAGATCGTAGTGCAGCTCCTGGGCGAGCAGCCAGGCCCGGGCGCCGTCCTCGGCGACGTCGACGATCCAGCCCTCGCGCGCCAGCATCGACATCAGCGCCTCGCGGATCGCGCGCGAGTCATCGACCACCAGCGCCCGGCCCGACAGGTTCGAGCGCGCCGGCTCGCTCGGCGCCGCCGCGGTCAGCGCGTGGCCGGGGTACGCCATCCGCACCAGCGCCGCCGGATCGAGGATGAGCTGGACCTTGCCCGAGCCGCTGATCGTCGCGCCCGCGTACAGCGGCAGCGGCGCGAGCAGCGGCCCCAGCTGCTTCACGACGATCTCGCGGGGCCCGACGACCTTGTCTACTGTACACAGTAGACGCTTGTCGGCGTACGCCAGCAGCACCGCGGGCCGCCGCGCCAGCGGATCGGCCGCCGCGCCCGCGGTCGCGAGCAGCTGGTCGAGGTGGATCACCGGCACCCGATCAGCGCCGATCGGCCACGACGTCGCGTGGCTGTCGATGCTGAGCACGTCGATCACCTGGGCGTTGGGCAGCGCGTAGACCTGGCCGGTCACCTTGAACAGCATCGCGTGCGTCACCGCGGTCGAGACCGGCAGCCGCAGCGTGAACGTGGTGCCGCGGCCCGGCGTCGAGGTCATGCGGATCTCGCCGCCGAGGCGCGCGATGGTCTCGCGCACCAGATCGAGGCCGACGCCGCGGCCGGCCAGCTCGTCGGCCTCGTCGCGCGACGACACCCCGGGATCGAACAGCGCCGCGAGCACGTCGTCGTCGGACGCCAGCTCGGCGCGGGCCGCGGTCCAGCGGCCATGCTCGACCAGGCGCTCGCGCAGCTTCTTGACGTCGACGCCGCGGCCGTCGTCGCCGATCTCGAGCACGACCAGGTTGCCCTCGGACCGCGCCGCGAGGTGGATGACGCCGGTCGAGCTCTTGCCGCGCAGCACGCGCTCGCCGGCCGGCTCGATGCCATGGACGACCGCGTTGCGCAGGATCTGGATCAGCGGGTCGGTGATCTTCTCGGCGACCGCCTTGTCGAACTCGGTGTCCTCGCCGCGGGTGCGCAGCTCGACCTTGGCGCCGGTGGCCCGGGCCGCGGCGCGCACCGCGCGAGCCAGCTGCGCGAACAGCGCGCGCGCGGTCTGCATGCGGACCCGGGTCAGGCCGCGCTGCAGATCGCCGAGGGTGCGGCGCATCGCCTCGGTCTCGTCGAGCAAGGCCGAGCTGGTCTGCGCCAGCTGGGTCGTGAGCGTCGCGATCTGGCCCTCGATGCCGCGCAGCCGCAGATCGAGCGCGGCCCGGGCGGCGTCGTCGGCCGCGGCGCGGACCCCGCCGAGATCGTCGCGCAGCTCCTGGCGGGCGCGGCCGAGATCGCGGGTCAGCGTGCGCAACAGCTGGACCCGCCGCTCGATGCGGTTGCGATCGAACAGCAGCTCGCCCGCCGCCGACATCAGCTCGTCGATGCGTTCGGGCTCGACCCGCAAGAGCGTGCGGGCGTCGTGGGGCGACGACACGTCGACCGCGAGGTTGGTGCTGGCGGCGCCGTCGTGCTCGTCGGCGACGACGCCGTCGGACTCGGACAGCGAGTGCGCCAGGCTGAGCGTGCGGCTGCTGCTGGCCTCGTCCTCGACCGCGAGCACGGGAAACGATCCGGTCGGGGT
Organism: Myxococcales bacterium; assembly: GCA_043737575.1. Lineage (GTDB taxonomy): Bacteria > Myxococcota_A > Polyangia > Haliangiales > Haliangiaceae > UBA2376. Next base: position 4,759 of record JAYTAJ010000928.1, read on the forward strand.
CGCGGTGCTGCTCGATCGGCGCGACCGCGGCGCGTCGACCCACGGCTCGAGCAGCTCGCGGACGCGGGTCGCCAGGGTCGCGGCGTGGACCGGATCGCCCGAGGCGTCGATGTGGGCGCGCAGGCCGTCGACGATCTCGATCACCGCGTCGCCGAACGCCGCCGACCACGGCCGCTGACCGTTGCGCACCAGGGCCAGCGCGCCCTCGAGGCGGTGGGTCAGATCGACCACGTCGGTCAAGCCGACCGTGCCGGCCGCGCCCTTGATCGTGTGGGTCACGTGCATCATCTGCAGCACCGACTCGGCGGCGCCCGCGCCCGCACCTTGCGCGCGGTGGGTCAGCGTCTCGAACGCGTCGTGGGCCTCGTCGCGGAACAGCTGGCGCAGCATCACCAGCTCGTCGGGATCGAAGTCGGCGAGGAGGTCGCGGCTATCCATGCGTGGTGTCCACGTCGAGCGCGGGACCAGCCCCGAGGACCCCGGTCGTCGGATCGCGCGGCGTCGGATCGCCGAGCGGCGCGTCGCGCAGCGCGCTGTCGTCGGCGCCGCGCACCGCGTGGGAGTGGGCGACCGCGCGCCGCACCAGCATCGGCGGATCGATCAGCACCAGGGCGCGGCCGCGGGCGTCGACGACCTGACCGTCGTCGCCGGTGATGAAGGTCGCGACCTCCTCGACCTTGTCGACCCGCAGCGCCGCGGTGATGCCGTCGATCTCGACGATCAGCGCGCCGTCGCCCTGCCGCGGCGCCGGTCCGCGGGCGCGATCGCCGAGCCCGCGCGGATCCAGCGCCGTCATGTCGAGGACAGGGACCAGATGTCCTCGCAGGTTGAACGCTCCGGCGATCCCGGGCGGCGCGGTCGGCACCGCGGTCACGAACCCGAGCGAGATGACCTCGCGAACCCAGCGCAGCTCGGCGGCCTGACGCACGCCCCCCAGCGTGAACACGATCACATTTTTCAGGTCGGCCCCCACCGCGGACCAGCATACCGAGCTTCGCCCGGATCGCGTACACTGCCGGTCCATGACGTTTCACCGCTTCGGGTCGTTGTTCCTCCCTCTGGCGATCGTGGCGGCGGTGGGGTGCGGCGAAGGAGGGGCGGGCGACGACGATGTCGACGCGGCGGGCATCGACGCGCCGCCGATCCCCGAGGGCTACAGCCGCCTGATCGGCCGCACCTGGTCGCTGCAGCCGGGCCAGACCGACACCTATCGGTGCGTGCGCCTGACGATGACCGAGGACGTCTACCTCACCGGCTTCCGGTCGCAGTCGCCCAACGGCTCGCACCACGCGGTGGTGTCGATCGCGAACACCAGCAACACCATGGGTCCCGACGGCGAGCAGGACTGCGAGGTCGGCACCCTCGGGCTCAAGATGCTCTACGCCGCGGGCGTCACCACCGCCGACTACGACTTCCCCGACGGTGTCGGCATCAAGGTCAACGCGGGCGAGCAGATCCACCTGAACCTGCACCTCTACAACGCCAGCGACGAGCCGATCAGCGGCGAGTCGGTGGTGCTGGTGAAGCGCGTCGCCACCGCGCCGCCGATGCTCGCCGAGATGGTGTTCGCGGGGAAGTTCCTGTTCAGCATCCGCGGCGACATGCCGAACATCCCGCAGACGATCAGCGGCGGGTGCACCGTCGCCGCCGGGCGCTCCTACAAGCTGTTCGCGGTGTGGCCGCACATGCACAAGGCCGCGACCCACCACAAGGTCACGATCACCCACGCCGGCGTCGACACCGTCATCCACGATCGCGCGTTCGCGTTCGGCGAGCAGAACTTCTACGGCCAGAACCCGGAGCTCGACCTCGTCGGCGGCGACCGCGTGAAGGTCGACTGCACCTACGTGAACAACACCGGCCAGAACATCACCTTCGGCGACAGCTCCGACACCGAGATGTGCTTCTCGGGCCTGTATCGCTATCCCACGACCAACTCGAGCCTCTTCGAGTGCACCGACAACCCGGGGGGGATTGGGCTTTGATCTTGAACCCGGTGCGTCGCGCGGGGTGATCGACGTGCCTCGCTCGGGCGGGGTCACGTCGCGCGGGTGGTGGAGGCGTTTCCCGGATCCCTATCGAGGGTCGCGGGGATGGGATCTGGAACGTCGCAGGTGCTGCGCACCTCGTGACCCCGTGCGAGCGCGCACCTCGATCGCCGCGCACCACGCACCGGCTGCCTACTTTTTAAACAGCTTGTCCCATGCTCGTTTGAGGTTGCCCGCTTTGCGGGGCGGGGCGTAGTTCTCGTTGGCGTAGGCGAGGCGGGCGGAGGGGTCGACGCCGAAGTGGACGTAGAGGGCGAAGAGGTCGTGGACCATCTGCGAGATGCCGGTGGTGCGGAGGTCCCACGACGAGCAGTAGCTGTCGGCCTTGTTGCGCACCATCGCCTTGGCGATGATGATCAGCACGACCGGATCGATCAGCTCGCCGTTGCCGTCGAGGTAGTGCTTGAACGTGAAGAACCGATCCTCCGACGACATCTCCATGCCCTGACCGTCGGCGCGCGGCGCCCGGAGGTTGGCGACGGTGCGGTACTCGTGCTCGACGTACGACGACACCGTGTTGGTGTCGTCCTTCTTGTCGTACTCGACGAACTTGCGGAACGCGTCGGCCAGGTTCTTGGGGTTGGCGTAGGCGCCGCTGACCAGGTAGTAGAGCAGCGCGCCGAGCGAGTAGATGTCGGCGGGGCGGCCGACGCTCTTCACGACCCGGCCGCGGACGTTGGTCTCGCTGGCCTCGGCGAACGGTCGGTTGAGCAGGATCTTCTTGCGCACGCGATCGGCGCCGACGATCAGGTACTGCTCGTTGCGGTTGAACAGCGAGAACACGTCGTTCTCGTAGATGTCGATGTAGAAGTCCTCGAAGAACTCGATCTCGGGCGAGCCCTGGGTCGCGTTGCACAGCACGTCGAACGTGTTGGTCTCTTGCTCGGGGCTCTGGAAGAACAGCGTGCCCGGCACCGCCTGAAACCGCGTCATCGACAGATCGACGTCGGGATCGGCGACCTTGCCGACGTTGAAGTCGGCGAGCTTCACCGTCATCTGCGAGCCGCGCAGGTTGGGGTCGGGCAGCTTCAGCAGGATGTTGGCGGGCTTGATGTCGCGATGCACGGTGTCGCGGACCAGGTGCGCGAACTCGATCGCGGTGGCGATCGGGATGACGTACTCGAGGACGCGGAAGATGCGCTCGCGCAGCGGCACCGCCAGCAGATCGTCGCGGCGGCGCTTCTGCCGCGCGCCCTTCAGCCGCTCCTCGAGCGACATGTCGAGCAGCTCGAGGACCATGAAGTCGTTCTCGACCTTGTCGCGGATCGACGGCGGGATGAACCCGGCGCTGTCGCCCTCGCCCGAGCCGAGCAGTTCGATGATGTTGGGGTGGCCCTGGACCCGCTCCAGGATCTCCTTCTCCATCTGGAACCGCAACGCGTCCTCGGCCGACACCCCCTTCTGCATCACCTTGATCGCGATCGGCCGCCGCAGCGTGGTCTTCGACTCGACCCAGCGCTCCTCGCCGAGGTAGGCCTTGGCGAAGCGCCCCGAGCCGAGCTCGATGCACTGGCCGGCGTCGTCGACGACGAAGGCGTAGATCCGCGACCGCGTCACGAACGGCGTCGCCGGCACCGGCACCAGCGCGACGCCGGGCGAGGTCCGATCGTCGTAGTCCTCGAACGTCGGCATCGGCGCCGCGGCGTACTGCCCCGACACCGGCGGCGGCGGCGTCGGACCGCGCGGCGGTCCGCTACCAGGCGGCGGAGGAGGAGTGGAGGCGCTCATCACGACGTGCGCCGACCGCGGCTCGGTGCAGGCGTCGGAGTATAGACCGGCGTATAGAGGAGCGCGCACTCGGCGCCGCCTCCGAAATCCACGAGCACGACGTCGGGGCACTCGTCGGTGCCGACCGCGACGCTGTCGTCACCGAAGCGAAACACGGTGTGGCCCGCGGCCGGGGTGCCGAGCGAGATCCGGACCCGGCCCATCGGCGCGGTGCCGCGGCCGTGCAGCTCGAGCATCGCGTCGGCGTCGACCTGCTGCGCCACCGACGGTCGGCCGCCTTGCTTGGCGATGAAGCACGACAGGCCCTTCACGTGGATCTGGCGCGGCCCGGCGACCGCGGGCAGGAACGTGATGCGCAGCCGCGCCGCGCCGCCGAGGCCGCCGACGTCGGCGAGGCCGGCGGTGGTGGCGACGAAGCGACCGGCGCGGTTGGCGATCGCGAACGGCTGGCCGACGGTGAGGCGGCGCGGCGGCGGTCGGGTCGGTCGCTCGGGCGGCTCGCTCGGCGGCCGATGCAGCGGGGCGGGCGCGAGGGCAGGGCGCGGCGTCGCCTCGGGCAGGCGCGGCGTCGGCGCGGTGGTCGGCTCCTCGAACGCGTCGGTCAGCTCGAGGCCGAAGTCGCCGGCGTCCTCGGGCCGCTCGTCGGGATGGAACCGCAGCGCGCGGCGCAGCAGCGCGACCGCGTCGGGCGGCAGGTGCAGCGGACCGAGCGTGCGATCGACGACCTCGTCGCTCGACTTGCGCTTGCGGTAGCCCTCGTAGACGTCGTCGTCGGCGAAGATCGCGCGGCCGGTCAGCATGTAGATCGCGACCAGCGCCAGCGAGTAGATGTCGGCGGCGGGCGTGACCGGTTGACCCGCGAGCTGCTCGGGCGAGGCCCAGCTCGGCGAGTACATCGCCATGCGCTGGCCCGACACCACCTGGGTGTCACCGGCCCGCGACTCGGGGTGGCGCACCGTCGACGCCAGCCCGTCCTCGTGCCACTTGGCGACGCCGAAGTCGGCGAGCTTGGCGAGGCGGGTGTTGCCGAGGATCGCGAACAGGATGTTGTGGGGCTTCACGTCGCGGTGGACGATGCCGAGCGAGTGGGCCTCGGCCAGCGCGTCGCACATCGCCCGCGTGACCTTGAGGGTCTCGGCGACGTCCTGCGGTCCGCGCTCGCGCAGGAGCTGCGACAGCGTGCCGCCGTTCATGAACTCCGAGACGTGGAACGGCACGTTGCCGTCGAGGTGACCGAAGTCGTAGATGCGCAGCGTGTGCGGATGCGTGAGTCGCGACAGCGCGAACGCCTCCTGGACGAAGTGCTCGTAGCTGGTCTTGGTGATGCGGGCGTCGCCGGGCAGGCTGGTGAAGACCTTGATGCACACCGGCCGCGCCAGGCGCTCGTCCTTGCCGCGGTAGACCGCGCTGTGGCCGCCGGTCGCGATCAGCTCGAGCGCGCGATAGCGCTCGAGCACCAGATCGCCGAGCGCGAGCGGTGGAGGCGGCAGCTTGGCATCGCCGGATGGCACGACGTCGGAACGGTATCACCTGGTCCCACGCGCCTGGGATGGGTCGCCCCCGTGACGTGGAGTGACATCGCAGGTCGTCGTTGCACCGCGCGCGGTGATGCCAAGGATCATCGGTGATGCACCACACGCGCGCCAGCGGCCTCGTTGTCGGGCGCGACTAGCGCGATCGCTTCTTGTCGCGGCGCGCGGTGTGCTCTTGATCGACCAGCGCCACGTAGTCGAGCGGCTCGATCTCGGACGGCCACGCCAGCGGCGGGGCGCCGCGCAGCTCGCGCACCCGATCGGCGAACGCCCGCGCCACGGTCTCGAACGGTGGGATGTGGGGCCGCAGCGCCATCACCTCGCCGGTCGCCTGAGCCCGGACCTCGTCGGACAGCCGCAGCACCACGTCGCCCGCGAGGCGATTGCGCCGCATCAGATCCTGCAGCGAGTTGGCGAGGGTCGCGAGCGGGTACTGCCCCGACTCCAGCATCTCGAACGCGATGAACATCACCTGGCGCGCGTCGAGCACGCCGTCGGTGTAGAGCATCAGCGCGGCCTGGAAATAGTTGTAGACCGGCACCAGGCGCGGCCCGAAGCGACGGAAGCCCATCGTCGGCGAGCGGCGATCGAGGTGGATGATGATGCGGCGCACGACGTCGCCGCCGGGCGCGCGCTTGGCGAGCGCGATCGCGTCGTCGATCTCGTCGGGGTAGGCGCGGCCCGACTCGAGGATTCGCACCAGCTCGGCGGTCGGCACCCGGCCGGCGAGGATGTCGGCGTACAGGCAGTAGATGATCGCGTCGGCCTCGGCGTCGTCGCCGAACAAGGTCTCGGCGGGGGCGGGCGAGCAGTTGGCCCGGCTCGCGAGGAGCGCCGGCAGCTTGTACGGCACCTGGGCCCGCAGCGACCGGAACCGGCCGCGCAGGATGTTCTTCAGGTTGTTCTTCAGGACGAACTCGTCGTAGGCGACGCCGTCGAGCGCGAGCTTGGCCGCGAGCACCGTGCGCATCTGGGTCGGGCTGCCGCTGATGATGCAGACCCGGTAGCCGTCGCTGGTCGACAGCGTGCGCAAGAGCGCGGTCGCGCCCGGGTAGGTCTTCTTGTCGGCCGCGGTCTCGATCGCCGACTTCACCAGGTCGCCGAAGCTGTCGAACTCGGTGCGCAGGTAGGTCTTGTCGAGATCCCAGCGGAAGGTGTGACGCGCGGCGGGCTTCACGTCACGTCTTCGTCCGGCGCGCGGACAGATCGGTCAGGCCGCGCGCGATGTGGCCGCACAGATCCCCCGACGACGCCTTGGCCGCGACCTTGATCGCGTTGGTCAGCGCGTGGGCGTTGGACCGGCCGTGGGCCTTGATGAACGGGTGCTCGAAGCCGAGCAGCGGCGCGCCGCCGTACTGCTGCCAGTCGGTGACCGCCTTCAGCTGGGTCAGCGCGCTCGACAGCGCCATGAGGCCGATGCGCCAGGTCAGCTTCTCCTTGTGGGCGTAGCGGGCGAGGCGCACCACGGTGTCGGCGACGCCCTCGAGCATCTTGAGGACGACGTTGCCGACGAAGCCGTTGCACACGATCACGTCGGCGACGCCGCGCGGGATGTCGAGGCCCTCGACGTTGCCGATGAAGTTGAGCTCGGTCGCCTCGAGGAGGATCTGGTGGGCGTCGACCACCGCCTGCGGGCCCTTGCCGGCCTCGGTGCCGTTGGACAGCAGCGCGACCCGCGGCCGACGGTTGCGCGAGATCAAGCCCGCGTAGGCCGCGCCCATGATCGCGAAGGTCACCAGATCGTCAGCCGACGCGTCGATCGTCGCGCCGACGTCGAGGATGAGCGAGAACGGATCGTTCTTGTCGCCGCGCCGCAGCTCGGTCGGGTAGACCGACGCCAGCGCCGCGCGCCGCACGCCGGGGATGAGCTTCCAGGTCCGCGCGCACGCCAGCACGCTCGCCCCGGTGTTGCCGGCCGACACCAGCGCATCGCCCTCACCCGACGCGACCAGCTGCGCGGCGACGAGGATCGAGGCGTCGGGCTTGGCCGCCAGCGCCTCGGTCGGCTTGTCGTCCATCTCGACCACCTGGGTCGCGTGGTGGACGCGGACCCGGGCGCCGTCGTGGCGCAAGCGCGGCAGGATCGCGCCGATCGCCGCGGCGTCGCCGACCAGGATGATCTCGGCGTCGGCGAGCGTCAGCGACGCCTCGGCCGCGCCCTTGACGATCTCCTCGGGGGCGTGGTCTCCGCCCATCGCATCGACGACGATCCGTTGCATCGGCGCGCGCGAGCATGGCACGAACGGTCCGGCCAGGGCCAGATCGTGGCGATCAACGCTGCAACAAGAACCGCAGCTCGCCCGCGGTCGCCGAGTGCGCCAGCAGGAGCGCGAGATCGATCTGGTCGTCGCCGTCGAAGTCGCCGGTCGTCAGCTCGACCAGCTGGCCGTCGACGATCACCGGCGGATCCAGCTGGTAGTCGGTGCTGCCCTCGATGCGGACGATCTGGACGATGGTGTCGGCGCCCGACGCGCCGAGCGCGCACAGGCCGCGGACGCCGTCGAGCTCGATCACCGCGAGCGCGGTCGGCACGAAGTCGAGCTCGATCTCGAGCTGGCGCGGGAAGCCGCCGACGCCGTCGCCGTAGAGCGCCATCACCGCGCGCTCGTCGCGGACTCGGGCCACCACGTCGCCCTGCTCGTCGCGATCGATCCGGCCCGCCGCGATCGGCTGCTCGAGCGTCTCGAAGCGCGCGGTCGGAGTGCCGTCGAACGGACCGCTCGGGCCGCCGATGTACTGCGCGCGGTGGACGCCGACGCCGCCGTGGGTCGCGATCACCACGTCGATCGGCACGACGCCGTCGAGGTCCGCGGCGATCCACGCGACGAACGGCTGGGCCAGGGTCACGCCCGCGAGCGGCGCGTCGAGATCGCCGACCAGGCGGTGGCTCGCGATCGCCATCGTGTCGGGCGCCACCTCCAGGACCGTCGTGCCCTGGACGCTCGGCGGCTCGAACGGCGCGACCAGCAGGTGGCTGCCGGGCTGCGCGCCGAAGATGGTCCAGATCATCGTCGTCGTGCCGAGCTGGCCCGCGGCGTTGGCGATGCGGTACGCGGTGCCGGCCGGATCGATCAGCACCAGGTCGGGTCCGGCCGACATCGGCTGCGCGACGACGTCGACCGTGACGAACTGGCTGGCGACGTAGGCGACGGTCACGGTGTCGGGTGCGAAGACCCCGCCCGCGGTCTGGTTGCGGACCACCGTCACCACGTGGTCGCCGCTCACCACCACCGCGTCGAGGGCGAGGTCGCTGTCGAGATCGCCGAGCGCGACGTCGACCGGGCGGCTGCCGAGCGGCACCGCGTGGTGATCGAAGACCGCGTCGGCCGCGGTCACCTCGTCGAGGCCGAACACCAGGTTGCAGCCACCAAGGCAAGCGAGCGCAGCGAGCGCGCCGAGGTGTCCGGGCTGCATCACCTCGCGAACCTACCACTCGTCCCGGCCCGCGATCGGTCTACCGTTCCCGACGTAGAATCGCGCGCGTTGTCGCCTCCTGCTCGCGCGCTCGCCGATCACGCGTGGACCCACGCGCGATTCGCGCCGTACGCGGCGCTGGTCGCGCGCATCGCCGCGCTGCCCGCGTGGCCGTCGATCGCGCAGCTCGACGCGTTGCTGGCCGATCACCTGCGCGCGGCCGATCGCCCGGGTGTCCGCCTCGTCGACCAGCCCGCCGCGCCGTCGCGCCGCCGCCGCGCCCCCGTCGACGCCGCCGCGCTCTACGAGCTGCGCATCATCGATCGCGGCGAGGTCCCCAGCCGCCACGCCAACCTCCACGATCTGTGCAACGCGCTGGTGTGGGCCGTCTTCCCGCGCGGCAAGTGGGCGCTGTCGCGGCGCCTCGCCGATCTCCAGCGCGCTCGCGCCGCCGGCGCGACCCGCCTGCCGGGCACCCGCACGCCCGCCCACGATCGCCTGGCGCTCCTCGACGAAGGCGGCCTGCTCTGTGTCGGCGCCACCCGCGTCGTCTTCGGCCACGCAATCCTCGAGCACGCCGCGCGCGGCCAAGACGACGTCCGCGCCGCGGCCTTCCCGCTCGCCGCCGCCGCCGTGTCGCTGGCCGCCATCGACCTCGCCCTGGCCGCCGCGATCGACGCAGGCGCCGAGGTCGCGCCTGGCCCGGGCATCGCGATCGACAACGCCCAGCTGCTCCGCTGCTGAGACCAGCGCGCTCGGTGGACAAGCGCGCCCGCGGCGGTGGCGGCGTGCGGGTGGTGGAGCCGAGCGCGCTGTGCCCCACCGAGGAGACGGTGGCTGACGCGCGCGCCTCTTCCGGATCATTGAAGTTTCATTCCGGAGATCCGAAAAGGTTTTCAACGGATCGGAAAGAGCCGCGCGCCCCAGCAACCCTCTCCTCGGTGGTCATAGCGCGCTCCTCGCCGCCGCCCGCACCTCGCCAACGCCGCGGGCGCGCTTGTCCACCGAGCGCGCTCGCCTCGGCGAAGTCATATCGCCAGAAACGCATCTGGCTCGGATGCTATGCTTATTCAATGTGATATATAAGCGTCAATCAAGATGGCTCGCCAGCTCACGATCGACCTTCGTCCGCGCAAGCCTGCGGCCCCTGGCACGTGGGGCGGTCGTCGCGCGGGCGCGGGGCGCAAGCCGAGCGGGCGGGCAGGGCATCCCCATGCGGTGCGCCCGTTCCTGGAGGCGCGGCATCCGGTGCATGTCGTCCTGCGCATCACGGCGGACGTCGGTCGGCTGCGTCGTCGCCGCGCCTATCACGCGTTCCGCCGCGCGCTGATCACGTCGCTCGGGCGCTCCGACTTTCGCGTGGTCCACATCTCGATCCGGCGCCACCACGTCCACCTGCTGGTCGAGGCGGATGATCGGATGGCGCTATCGCGCGGCGTGCGCGGGCTGTCGATCTCGGCCGCGCGTCGGCTGAATGCGGCGATCACGATCGATCGCGGCCTCGCGCGGCCGCGTCGTGGCCGGGTCTTCACCGACCGCTATCACGCGACGGCGATCACGTCGCCGACGCAGGCGCGCTCGGCGCTCGCGTATGTTCTGAACAACTGGCGACACCATCGCGAGCATCGCGCGCTGCGGCGCGCGAGGGTCGATCCGTACTCGTCGGCGGTGGCGTTCCCGGGCTGGGCGGGCCGCGTCGAGGCGCCGTTCGCGTGGCCGCGCGACTACGAGCCGCTGCCGGTCGCGTATCCGACGCGGTGGCTCCTGACCATCGGCTGGCGCCACGGTGGGCAGCCGGTGCCGCTCGACGGGGTGCCGGGACAACGGCGAGCGACGCGGCTATAGGTACGCGGGGTCGCGGTGCTCGCCGAGGACGCGGCGGAACTCGTCGCAGATCTCGCCGACGGTGACGCCGTCGCGGACGGCGGCGACGATGGGCGGCATGACGTTGACGTCGTCGTGCTCGAGGGCGTGGCGGACGGCGCCGAGGCGATCGGCGACGACGGTGGCGTCGCGGGCGGCCTTCCAGGCGATGCTGCGGGCGATCTGGTCGCGCTCGACGTGCTCGTGGATCTTGAGGGTCGGGATGCCGTCGCCGTCCTCGGGTGAGACGTGCTTGTTGACGCCGACGACGCCGCGCTCGCCGGAGTCGACCTGGCGCTGGAAGTCGTAGGCGGCGCGCGCGATCTCGCGCTGCGGGTAGCCCTCCTCGACGGCGCGGGTGATGCCGCCCATGGCGTCGATCTTCTCGATGTACTGCCACGCGGCGGCCTCGACCTGATCGGTCAGCGACTCGATGAAGTAGCTGCCGCCGAGCGGATCGGCGACGGCGGCGACGCCGGTCTCCTCGAGGATCACCTGCTGGGTGCGCAGCGCGAGCATCGCGGCCTCCTCGGTGGGCAGCGCGTAGGTCTCGTCGTAGGAGTTGGTGTGCAACGACTGGGTGCCGCCGAGCACGGCGGCGAGGGCTTGCATGGTGGTGCGCACGACGTTGTTGAGCGGCTGCTGCGCCATCAGCGACACGCCCGCGGTCTGGGCGT
>JAYTAJ010000929.1:0-3073 GCA_043737575.1 Myxococcales bacterium
CCCGCGACGACGACGCGACGCCGTCGGCCCGCGCCACCGCGGCGCCGCAGCCGGTCCGCCTGACGCCGACGCCCCACAGCGCGACCCGCCAGGTCCAGCGCTTCGGCCTCGACGATCTCAACCCGCTGAACGCCCTGCGCGCCGCCGCCGAGAGCCTGCTCAACGTCCTGCGCGGCGACGCCGAGTCGTCGAAGCCGCCGCTGACCGCCGAGGGCACGACCCAGAGCGGCGAGATGAACAGCGCCGCGTCGACCAAGAGCGGCGAGATCCAGACCGACGGCCAGACCCGAGGCGGTCAGTGCGAGGCCGACGGTCAGACCAGGGGCGGCGAGATCGACGCCGATGGTCAGCAGCGGGGCGGCGAGGTCGAGACCGACGGCAGGACCCGGGGCAGCGAGATCGACAGCGACGGCCGCACCCGCGGCGGCCAGGTCGACGCCGACGGTCAGGCCCGCGGCGCCGAGCTCGAGGCCGAGTCCCGCGCCCGCGCGACCCAGCTCGAGGCCGACTCGCAAGCGCGCGGCCAGCAGCTCGACACCGAGACCGCGGCGCGACGCACCGAGGTCGAGACCGAGGCCCGCGCCCGCGAGAGCGAGCTCGAGCAGGACGCCGCCGGCCGCCGCGCCGAGCTCGAGAGCGCTGCCCAGACCCGCGGCGGCGAGTTGCAGGTCGACGCCAACGCGCGCCGCGACGAGCTGCAGACCGACTACACCACCCTTGAGGCGCGGTCGCAGGCCGACGCCCAGCAGGTCGACGCCCAGGTCACCGCCGAGACCCAGCAGGTCCAGGCCGAGGCCCAGCAGGGCAACGTCCTGGTCGAGCTCGGCTGGGCGGCGCTCGAGGGCGACGCGATGGGCATCGTGCGCATCCTCGACCGCGAGGCCGGCGCGCTGTGCGAGCGCTATCAGGGCAAGGCCCGCGACTACATCGCGTCGGTCGACGCGATGATCCAGCCGGTCTTCGACAAGATCAGCCAGGGCTTCCGCGCGATCCAGGAAGAGGCCGAGCGCGCGTGGTCCGCGTTCCTCGATCGCATCGCGCCGATCCTGCGCGTCATCGAGGAGAAGTGGAACCAGTTCACGTCGTGGGCGCGCAGCGTGTGGGAGCCGATCGAGCGCAAGATCGGCGAGATCGCGCGCAAGGCCGTCGAGCTGGCGACCCGCGCGTGGGAGCTGGCGCAGCAGGGCTGGGACTGGCTCCGCAACAAGGCGACGGAGGTCTTCAACTACCTGCGCGAGAAGCTCACCGCGGCGGTGCAGTGGCTGGCCGGTCTCGGCGACGCGGCGCGCGAGTGGATCGCGGGCAAGGCCGAGGCGGCGCGGCAGTGGATCGCGGGCCGGGCCCAGGCGGCGCGGCAGTGGATCGCGGGCAAGGCCGAGGAAGCGCGCCAGTGGATCCACCAGAAGGGCGACGCCGCGCGCGACTGGATCGCGAGCAAGGCCGAGCAGGCGCGCCAGTGGATCGCCGGCAAGGCCGACGCCGCCCGCGACTGGATCTCGGGCAAGGCCGATGCGGCGCGCGACTGGATCAGCGGCAAGGCCGACGCCGCGCGCGACTGGGTGTCGGGCAAGGCCGACGCCGCGCGGTCGTGGGTCGAGGGCCGCGCCGACGCCGCCCGCGACTGGATCTCGGGCAAGGCCGACGCCGCCCGTGACTGGATCTCGGGCAAGGCCGACGCCGCGTCGGCGTGGATCTCGGAGAAGGGCCACGGCCTGGTCAACGGCCTGGCCGATCGCGCCCACAGCGCGGTCGACAACATCGCGAGCCGCGGTGGCCCGGTGGTGCGGTTCTTCGCGGGCATCGTCAGCGGCCTGATCGACGGCGTCGCCGCGGTCGGCAACGCCGCGGTCGACGGGCTGTCCGCGGCGGTCGACGCCGGCCTGTCGCTGGTCGAGAGCGCGGTCACCAGCGCGATCAACTTCGTCGAGGACAAGGCGACCGGCGCGGTCACCTGGGTCGCCGACAAGGCGACCGGCGCGATCACCTGGGTCGAGAACAAGGCCAACGGCGCGATCTCGTGGGTCGAGAGCAAGGCCAACGGCGCGATCACCTGGGTCGAGAACCAGGCGACCGGCGCGGTCAACTGGGTCGAGCAGAAGGCGACGGGCGCGGTCAACTGGATGGAGAGCACCGCGACCAGCGCGGTCAACTGGGTCGAGAACAAGGCGACCAGCGCGGTCAACGTCCTCGAGTCCGTGGCGACGACCGCGGTCAACGGGATGGAGCAGATGGCGCGCGGCGCGGTCGCGCTCGTCGAGAACGCGGTCAAGCTCGGGCTCGGCGCGCTCTACCTCCTCGGCCGCGGCGCGATGGAGCTGGTGCAGGGCGCGTGGCAGGGCCTGCAGTCGGCGTGGAGCTGGCTGTCCGAGAACCTCGGCCGCGCCTGGGACTGGATCAAGGAGAAGGCGACCCAGCTCGGGTCGTGGATCAACGACAACATCATCCAGCCGTCGTGGCAGTGGATGCAGCGCCAGTGGAGCGCGCTGACCGCGTGGTTCGCGCGGACGTTCCCCGGCCTCACCAAGTGCTGGGAGGTCTTCAAGGAGTACGCGGGCGCGGTCGGCGGCTACCTGTTCGACAAGGTCGCGCAGCTCGCCGCGTGGTTCGGCACGCTGCCGATGTGGATGCAGCTGCTGATCGCCGGCGTGCTGCCGTTCGGTGGGCTGCTCCAGGTCGCGATCCTGTGGAACGCGATCCCGGAGCCGATCCGGAACGTGCTGCACCTGGTGATCGACATCGCCGGGTTCATCCCCGTCCTCGGCGCGATCCCGTCGCTGATCAACACCGGTCTGTACCTGATCGAGGGCAACTTCGTCGACGCGGCGATCTCCGCGGTCGACGCGCTCGCGAACCTGGTGCCCGGCCTCGGCACCGCGACCCACACCGCGAAGGTCGCGCGCACGCTGCACATCCTCTCGACCGCGCTCGAGGTGTACGGCGGCGTCACCGCGCTGCAAGAGGCGTGGGAGCACTTCAAGAACGGCCGCATCCTCGAGGGGCTCACCTCGGCGGGCGAGGTGCTGCTCGCGCTCATCGGCCTCCGCCGCGGCGGCGGTGGTGGTCCGGGCGGTCC
>JAYTAJ010000930.1:0-3068 GCA_043737575.1 Myxococcales bacterium
TCGTCGCCCGCGCCGCCGTTCAGGCGATCGTTGCCGCCCTGTCCGTCGAGGAAGTCCTTGCCGGCGTCGCCGCAGATCACGTCGTCGCCGCCGCCGCCGTAGATCCGATCGGCGCCGCCGAGCCCGGAGATCACGTCGTTCCCCGGCCCGCCCGTGATCAGATCATTGCCCGGTGTGCCGACGATCGTCGCCGGCAATCCGAGACAGAACGTCGGCGCCGCGCGCTGCGCCTGGACATCGTCGACGGGCACGTCGCCACTTCCCGGGCGTCCCCACGCCAGCGCGCCCACGCTCGCGGTCAACATCACGCCGCACCCGAACCGAAACAACACTTGCTTGATCGTCATGAAACTCGCTCCTGATGAAGTTCGATCGCAACGCTTTGCACCGGCGGTGCCACGTTGCGCTCATCACGGAGCGACGCCGAAGCGGCCGAAACCCGTCGTCGCCGTCGACGATCGGGCCGGCCGCTGTCCCATGGTCGCCAGAGAATCTGTTCAGAACCGCGATTCCGACTCGACTCCCAGACGAGATTCGGACCCTCGGTTCCCTCGGATCCTCAGCGCGGCGGCTGGGTCGGAGGTCGCGGCCGCGGCGCGGGCGCAGCCGCGGGCGCGGGCACCGCGTGCGGCGTCGAGGTCGGTCCGCTGCGGCTCGCGAGGCCGCGCAGCATCGCCGGCACGTCGACGCCCATCGTCTGCTTCAGCTGCTCGGCAGTGACCGCGGCGTTGACCGCGAAGTTGTTGCCGCCCGCGGTCAGGCCCTTGTCGATCACGGTGACCTTGTCGATCTGCAGGTCGCCGACCGTCGACATCAGCTGCGCGACCAGGCCCGACAGCTTCTGCGCGACGAAGATCTGGCGCGCGTGATCGCCCGCCTGGGCCCACACCTCGCCGAGCGATCGGATCGCCGACGCGGTCGCCTTGCCCTCCTCGATCAGCCGCGCCGACTGGCCGCGCGCGTTCTCGATGAGCTGGCTGCGTCGCGCCTCGGCCGGCTTGACCTTGTCGGCGATCAGCTGCAGCCGCACCTGGGCCAGCCGCGCCTTCTGCACGTCGACGTCGGCGCTGGCGCGGGCGACGATCGCCTGCACCTGGCCCTTCTGCTCGGCGACCATCGCGTCCTTGCGGGTCCGCGCGTTCAGGATGCGGCGAGCCGCCTCGGCGCGGGCCTTCTGGATCTCGGCCTCGATCTTGGCGATCTCCTGGGTCTGGGTGTTGCTCGCCGCGCGCTCGGCCGACAGCGTCTGGTTCTCGGCCTCGGAGATGCGCGCCTTCTTCAACAGCTCGGCGCTCTGCCGGCGACCCAGCGAGTCGAGGTAGCCCTTGTCGTCGGACACGTGCTGGACCTTCAGCGTGTCGAGCTCGAGGCCGAGCCGCGCCAGATCCGCGTCGGCCTCGTGGAGCAGCTCGGTCGCGAACTTCTCGCGATCCTGGTTGACCTCCTCGGGCGTGAGCGTCGCGAGCACGCCGCGCAGGTTGCCCTCGAGGGTCTCGCGGGCGACCGCCATGATGTCCTCGCGCGGCCGGCCGAGGAAGCGCTCGACCGCGTTGGCGAGCTGGCTCTTCTGGCTCGAGATCTTGACGTTGGCGACGCCCTGGACGTTGAGCGGGATGCCGCCCTTGGAGTACGCGCCCGCGACCCGCAGATCGATCGGCATGTTCGACAGGTCCATGCGATCGACGCGCTCGAACAGCGGCATGCGGATGCCGCGACCGCCCTGGACGACGCGATAGCCGACCTTGCGGCCGTCGTCGTCACCGATGGTGCGGTGACCACCCGAGAAGATCAGCACCGCGTTGGGCGGGCAGATGTAGATGAGGCGGCCGACGATCCAGAGGATCGCCAGGAAGGCAGCGCCGAGCGCCGCGAGCGAGATGATGATGACCTGGGACATGGTGCTTCCTTTCAGCCCACCGTCGGGGGGGCGAGGCGGGCGTTGGGCTCGCCCGTGATGACGCGGCTGATGTCGACGCCGAGCGTGGCCTGGACCTCGGCGAGCAGCCGCCCGACCGTGGCCGGGTACGACGCGACGTAGGCCGACATCGTCGAGCCGTCGCCGCCGTCGACCAGGTTGACCTCGTCGACCTTCATGCGCCGCGCCGCCTTGGTGACCTCGCCGAAGATCGCGTCGAGGTTCTGCAGGACGAACATGTCCATCGCCTTGCCCTTGCTGTCGCGCCACGCGCCCGCGACCTCGGCGAGGGCCTTCGCCATCGCCTCGCCGTCGGCGGCGATCTGCGCCGCCTGGCCCGCGGCGTGGAGCTCGCGGACCTGGCGATCGATCTCGGCCGGGATCGTGACCTCGGCGGCGAGGCGCAGGCCCTCGAGCTCGCCGCGGATCTCCTGCAGGCCCTTCTCGGCCTCGGCGCGGGCCTGGTTGGCGCCGGCCTCGGCGCGCTGCTCCTCGGACATCGCCTCGCCCTCGAGCTCGGCGATGATCTGCCGCAGCTCGTTGCTCTTCTGCTGGATCAGCGCCTGGGCGTTGGTGGTCGCGACCGTGGCGCGGGCGTGGGCGCCGGCCTCGGCCTCCTGGGCGATTCGCATCGCGTCGGACTCGGCGACCTCGGCGATGCGCAGCACCTCGGCGATGCGCTGGCGGCCGATGCTCTCGAGGTAGTTGCGATCGTCGGTGACGTGCTGGATCTTCAGCGTGTCGAGGTGGAGCCCGAGCTTCTGCAGATCGCGCTCGGCCGACGACAAGAGCTGCTTGGCGAACTTCAGACGATCCTCGTTGACCTCCTCGGGGGTCAGCGACGACAGCACCTCGCGCAGGTGGCCCTCGAGGGTCTCCTTGGCGACGCGGCCGATCTCGGCGCGCGAGTTGCCGAGGAAGCGCTCGATCGCGTTGCCCATGAACCGCGGATCGGTGGTGACCTTGACGTTGGCGACCGCGTTCACCGTCAGCGGGATGCCGCCCTCGGAGTACGCGCCCGCGACCGACATCGGCACCGAGATGTTGGCGACCTCCATGCGGTGGACGCTCTCGATCACCGGGACCCGCCAGCCGCGGCCGCCGTGGACGACGCGGAAGCCGACCTGGCGGCCGTCCTCGGTCGTGCGGTTGC
>JAYTAJ010000931.1:0-15971 GCA_043737575.1 Myxococcales bacterium
CTCGTGACTCGCTGGGTCTACTCGTTCGGGCCCGCCGGCACCGACGCGCCCGAGGACCACGCCGCCGCGCTGCTCGGCGGCAAGGGCGCCGGCCTCGCCGAGATGACCCGCCTCGGCCTGCCGGTGCCGCCCGGCTTCACGATCACGACCGAGGTGTGCCGCTACCGCCTCGATCACGCGCAGCAAGATCCAGACGGCCTCGCGGCGGAGCTCGCGGCTGCGGTCGCGGCGATCGGCGCGGCGACCGGGACCGGGTTCGGCGACGGCACCACGCCGCTGCTGTTGTCGGTGCGCTCGGGCGCGCCGGTGTCGATGCCCGGCATGATGGACACGATCCTGAACCTCGGGCTCAACCCGACGACGGTCGCCGGCCTCGCGGCGCGAACCGGCGACGCGCGGTTCGCGTGGGACTGCTATCGCCGCTTCCTCGCGATGTACGGCGAGGTCGTGCTCGGGGTCGGCGCGTCCGACGACGATCACGGCGAGAGCGTGTTCGAGCGGCTGCTCACCGATCGCAAGTACGCGGCGCGCGCGACCAAGGACTCCGACCTCGCGGCGCCCGAGCTCGAGCGGCTGTGCGGCGAGTACCGCGCCGCGATCCACGCCGCGATCGGCGCCGACTTCCCCGACGACGTCGGCGCCCAGCTCGCGGGCGCGATCGGCGCGGTGTTCCGGTCGTGGGACAACCCGCGCGCCGACGCCTACCGCCGCATGAACGGCATCTCGGCGGCGATGGGCACCGCGGTGACGGTGCAGGCGATGGTGTTCGGCAACCTCGGCGATCACTCGGCGACCGGCGTCGCGTTCACCCGCGATCCCGGGACCGGTGAGGCGGCGCTCTACGGCGAGTTTCTCGTCAACGCCCAGGGCGAGGACGTCGTCGCGGGGGTGCGCACGCCCGAGCCCATCGGCGCGATGAAGGCGCTCTTCCCCGAGGCCTACGCCGCGCTGGTCGACGTCTGCGCCCGGCTCGAGGCCCACCACCGTGACATGCAGGATCTCGAGTTCACGGTGCAAGAGCGCCGGCTGTGGATGCTGCAGGCCCGCGCCGGCAAGCGCACCGGCCGCGCGATGGTGAAGATCGCGGTCGACCTGGTGCGCGAGACGCTGATCGACGAGCGTACCGCGATCCTGCGCATCGATCCCGGCAAGCTCGACGAGCTGCTCCACCCGATGATCGATCCCAAGGCCCGGCCGGCGGTGCTCGCCAAGGGGCTGCCCGCGTCGCCGGGCGCGGCGATCGGCGCGATCGTGTTCACCGCGGGCGAGGCGGCGGCGGCGGCGGCGCGCGGCGAGGACGTGCTCCTGGTCCGCACCGAGACCTCGCCCGAGGACATCCTCGGCATGAAGGCCGCGGTCGGCATCCTCACCGCGCGCGGCGGCATGACGTCGCACGCCGCGGTGGTCGCGCGCGGCATGGGCAAGTCGTGCATCACCGGCTGCAGCGGCCTGCGGGTCGAGTCGGCGCGCGGGCAGGTGACCGTGATCGGCAAGGGTGCGAGCCCCGATCGCACGTTCAAGCGCGGCGACATCCTCACCCTCGATGGCTCGACCGGCGAGGTGTTCGCGGGCCAGGCGCCGCTCGCGCCCGCCGAGCCGACGCCCGAGCTGGCCGAGCTGATGACGTGGGTCGACGCCGCGCGCCGCCTGCGGGTCCGCACCAACGCCGACACGCCGACCGACGCTCGCACCGCGCGCGCGTTCGGGGCCGAGGGCATCGGCCTGTGCCGCACCGAGCACATGTTCTTCCAGGCCGACCGCATCCTCGCGGTGCGCGAGATGATCCTCGCGCCTGACGAGGCCGGCCGCCGCGCCGCGCTCGCCAAGATCCGGCCGATGCAGGAGGAGGACTTCACCGCGATCTTCGCGGCGATGGACGGGCTGCCGGTCACGATCCGCCTGCTCGATCCGCCGCTCCACGAGTTCTTGCCGCACCGCGCGGCCGAGGTCGCCGCGGTCGCCGCCGAGCTCGGCGTGTCGTCGGAGGTGGTGGCGGCCAAGGTCGCCGCGCTCACCGAGTCGAACCCGATGCTCGGCCACCGCGGCTGCCGCCTCGCGATTACCTACCCCGAGATCTACGAGGTCCAGGTCGAGGCGATCGCGCGCGCGGCGATCGCGGCGCAGGCCGCGGGCGCGGTGGTGCTGCCCGAGATCATGATCCCGTTCGTGATCGTCCCCGCCGAGCTGGCGCAGCTGCGCGCGCTGGTCGAGGCGGTGATGGCGCGGACCTTCGCCGCGGCCGGCGTCACGATCGCGTACACCGTCGGCACGATGATCGAGCTGCCGCGCGCGTGCCTGGTCGCCGATCAGATCGCGCCCCACGCCGACTTCTTCTCGTTCGGCACCAACGATCTCACCCAGTCGACCCTCGGGCTGTCGCGCGACGACGTCGCCAGCTTCCTGCCCGCGTACCTCGAGGGCGATCTGCTCGCGGCCGATCCCTTCGTGACCCTCGACGTCGCTGGCGTCGGCCAGCTGGTCGCGACCGCGGTCGCCCACGGCCGCCGGGTCCGGCCCGGCCTCAAGGTCGGCGTGTGTGGCGAGCACGGCGGCGATCCCGCGTCGGTGACCGCCTTCCATGGCTACGGCCTCGACTACGTCTCGTGCTCGCCGTTTCGGGTCCCGATCGCCCGGGTCGCCGCGGCGCGCGCGGCTCTGCTTGCTCCGAAAGATCCGTGATGTGATGCAGCTCACCCCCCTCAGCTCCACGAACCGCGCTGCGCGGGCAACCCCGCACCCCCCGGTCCGGTCCAATCTCGTCGCCATGGATCTCGCGCGCTGGGTCACTATCGCTCTGGCCTCGCTCGCACTCGCGTGTACGGCGTCGGAGTCCGAGGTGCGGCCTCCGGTCGACACCATCCTGTTTCCCACCGCCCTCGCGGTGAGCCCCGACGACTCGGTCGCGTTCGTCGTGACCGGCAACTCGGATCTCAGCTTCGACTCGGGCACGGTGCAGGTGCTCGATCTCGCCGTGGTCGGCGAGGTCGTCACCAACTGGATCGCCAGCCGCACCAGCCCGCCCGCGTGCAAGTCGTCGGTCGATCAGCCCGAGACCCTCGACTGCCCCGAGGCCGACTTCCTCCTCGAGAACGCCGGCGTCCGCATCGGCAACTTCGCGAGCGCGGTCGGCGTGCAGGATCTCGGCGTCGGCGGCCGCCTGCGCCTCCTGGTCCCGGTCCGCGGCGATCCGTCGCTGTCGTGGATGGAGTGGGACCCGGCGGCGCGACGCCTCTTGTGCAGCGACAGCCAGGGCTTCAGCCTGTGCGACGACGCCCATCGGCTGACCCGCCTGCAGAGCGACTCGTCACTGCCGGCGATCCCCGACGAGCCCTACGGCATCTACGTCGACTCGGAGTCGGAGTTCGCGGTGGTGTCGCACTTCACGCTGGGCACGATGTCGCTCATCGACAGCCCCCGCGGCGGCACGCCGCAGCTGACCGACGCTGTCGCGACCGGCATCACCGCCGGCCTGTCCGGCGTCGCCGGGCGCAAGGCCGGGCCCACCAATCAGATCTACCTGCAGAGCCGCGGCAACGATCGGGTGTTCGTGATGACGGTGGCGCGGCCCGCCGACGATCTGCCGTTCCTGGTGTCGAACGGCTTCTTCTTCCTCGACGGTGTCGGCGCTGGCACCAACCTCGGCGGCAACGCCGACGACTCCCGCGGCATCGTGTTCGGCAGCGACGGCGATCGCGCGTACCTGGTGAACCGATCGCCGCCCAGCTTGCAGGTGCTCGACACCAGCCTCGGCGCCGACGGTGTGCCGCAGAACCGGCTGGTCGCCAGCACCGACATCTGCCGCAAGGCCACCGCGGTCGCGATCGCCGACACCGGCGGTGGCGATCGCGCCTACGTCACCTGCTACGCGACCGGCGAGCTGTACTCGATCGATCCGCGCGGCGCGACCAGCATCGAGGCGACCACGCTGGTGGGCCGCGGTCCGATCGCCAGCGCGGTCGTGCCGAGCCGCCGCCTGCTCCTGGTCGCGAACTTCCTCGACAACTCCATCGCGGTCGTCGACGTCGACCCGATCTCGCCGAGCGTCTACCACGTCGTCCTGCGCATCGGAGGTGACTCGTGATGCGCCACCGCATGATCCGCGCCGCGCTGCTCGCCGCTTTCATCGGCGCCGGCGTCGGTTGCGGTGACACCCAGCTCGACACCAGCGTCATCCGCAGCTTCGATCGCCCGGTCGATCTGGCGTTCGGGTGCTTCGGCCGCCTCCGCATCCTCGGCGACAACGGCACGCCCGACCTCGACGATCCGGTGGTGTTCAGCGCCCAGCCGATCTCGTCGTGCGTCACGCGGAGCCAGGCCGCCGCGCCGACCAACGCGCCGCCCGGTCAGCAGGACATGGGCACCGACGGGCTCGCCGGCAGCATGACGTGGATCCAGGTCGCGGTGCAGCCGACCAGCGGCACCATCTCGACGGTGAAGTTCCCCGAGAAGGGGCTCGGCGTCGCGCTCACCCAGGGCGTGTTCGAGGTCGTCGACGGCGATCCGCTGACGCCCGGCCACAACTCGATCGCGGTCGGCGCGCTGCCGGTCGCGATCGCCACCGACACCGCCGGGTGCCACGCGCTCACCGTCAACGCCGGCAGCTGCGACGTGTCGGTGATCGATCTGACCCGCCTGGCCCTGGGCTCGACCGATCCGCTGGTGAGCGCGCTGTCGGTGCAGACGGTCCGCCCCGGCCCCGGCCCCGAGCCGATCCGCGAGCCGCTGCTGGCGCGGCCGTCGGCGATCGCCTCGGTCGATCTGCTGTCGCCGATCGGCGTGGCGTGCCCGGCCCGGCCCCAGGGCGTCGTCTACGTCGCGTACCCCGACTGCCACGCGGTCGCCGCGATCGACGCCGAGACCGGCGACGTCCTGACCTCGCTCCGGTTCGCCGCCGACGGCACGCCGACGATCGATCCGACCGGCGCGCTCATCTGCCCGCGCCAGTGCGGCGACGATCGCGAGGCGACCGCCGCGGGCGCGCGCCCGGTCGCGCTCGACATCGTGCGTGACACCCCGGGCGCCGCGCGCGGGCCCGACTTCCAGCGCCTCGCGATCGGCCTCGACAACCGCCCCGTCGTCACGATCGTCGACCTCGGGCCCGACGGCCTGCCGCAGTCGATCGACACCGTCGAGCTCGAGGGCGACATCGGCGTGATCGACGTCGCGCTGTCGAAGCAGATCAGGATGGGCGGCGACAACATCACCGGCATGGGCAACAACGACCACACACCGGACGCGTTCGGCGTCGAGGCCGAGTTCGTCTACGCGGTCGCCACCGACTCCTCGGTGCGCGTCGCCGAGATCCTGGTCGCGGGCGAGGAGTGCGACACCCAGGTCGATCCGCGCTACCTGTTCGACGAGCGCGATCCGACCCAGCTGGTCTGTCTCGTGGCCGGCCAGATCGGCACGCCGCCGCGTCGCGCCAACGCGACCTCGCCCGGGATCCAGTTCAAGGGCCAGGCCCGGCCGGTCGCGGTCACGATCGCCTCGGCCAACAACGCGGTGCCGCGCCTCGGGTCGCCCGATCCGGCCTTGCTCGCCGGTCACTTCGCGTTCGTCGCGCTGTCCGATGGCAACACCGTGATCGTGAACGTCGACGATGACAACTACCCCGATACCTACCTCCCGACGCTGCCGCTGGCGTCGGTGCTGTCGCTCGGGTTGCCGCACCAGATCCGCGACTCGGTGCAGCTCCGCGACGCCGACTCGATCGACGACGACGGGGTCCCGATCTGCGTGCCGGTCCCGCCGTTCGACAGCGGTACCGGCGCGCCGCGGGGCGGACCGCGGTCGCCGTCGGCGCCGGCCCGGTTGTTGATCCCGGAGGTCGCGACCCCGACGTCGACGGTCAACCTGGCGCGCGCGTCGATCTTGCCGCTCGGCCATCAGGTGCTGTGCACCGGCTCCGATCTCACCGGGCCGGTCTCGGTGTTGACCTACGGCGCGCCGAACGACGTCCGCGAGCGGGTGTATCCCGACTGGCGCACGATCGCGGTCGACGAGAACTGGTTCTTCACCTGGGAGGGCACGCTGTCGGTCGACGGCACCGACACCACCGTCGACGGTCCGGTGGTGCGCAGCGGCACCGTCGCGATCGCCGGCGGCGGCATGCGCGTCGTCGACGCGGCGCGGCCGTTCTGCGCCGCGGGCGTCGAGCCCTACGACGTGGTGACGCTGCGCGGCTGCGATCCGGCGCGGGGCGACGCCCAGTGCAGCCTCGACGAGACCTGCTACGTCCATCCCGACTCCAAGGTCGGGACCGGCGCGTGCCTGCCGAACGATCGCCTCGAGATCCTGGCCGGCGCGTGCCGCGACTTCCTGATCTCGCAGCGCCGCTACTCGGCGTTCGAGACCTTTGCCGGCGAGCTGGCCCTGCACGAGCGTCGCCGCGTGCTGCGCACGACCCCGGCGTCGGGCTGCACCTCGAGCGAGCAGTGTTCGACGCTCGCCAACTACGAGGCGACGCTGACCTCGGACAAGCAGCCCAAGGACCTGGCCGAGGTCCGGTCGGAGTTCACCTACGCGTGCGAGGCCGATCCGTCGCGGGCGCCCGGGCCCAACCGCTGCGTCATGACCTGCACCAGCGACGACTCGTGCCAGGCCGGCACGCTGTGCCGCAAGGCCAGTCCGACCGACGCCACCGGCCACTGCCTCGAGGGCATCGTACCCGCGCCCGAGTGCGCGGCCGGGTTGCAGCGCTACGACCTGCGCGGCAGCGACAGCTTCGTCGTCGTCGGTGATCGCACCGGCTACCTGCACCCGATCGTCGAGGACGTCGGGACCGGCCGCTGCATCAAGAACCCCGAGGCGGGCCCGCTGCTCATCGGTCGCCTGCCGCTGGTCGCGCCGCCGTGCAGCGGCGACGAGCCCGCCGACATCGACCCCAACCCGTGCGCGCAGACCGTCGAGCACGTCGAGGCGATGACCACCTGGGCCTTCACGCCGCCGCCGGTCGGCGCCATGCCGAGCGACACCGGGACCTGCACCGAGAGCGCGATCGCCGTGCAGACCCGCAGCGCCAGCGCGCTGCGGTTCAGCAATCCGGCGTTCAACTTCACGATGGTCGACGCCACCCATCCCGGCGACGCCAGGTGCTTCCGCGATCGCGCGGCCGGGCTCGGTGACATCCCCGCGCTGTTCACCAACTTCAACCTGCGGTTCCGGCTCCAGGCCGGCTTCCTCGCGATGGCCGCGGGCACGCCGATGGTGCAGCCGGCCAACATCGCGCGCTCGCCCGACGGGGCGATCTGGGTGGTCGACTCGGGCGACATCGACGATCAGAACTCCAACACGGCCAACGTGTTCGGCCAGCTCCAGCGGATCAACCTGAGCGCGCCGGGCGGCGGGTTCACGCTGCGGTAGAAAATTTGCGCCGCCCCCGCGCCTGGGCCAGCGTCGGGGTATGCCCATCAGCGACTCGGACCTGTACAAGGACAAGATCGAGGTCAGCCTCGACGGGCGCCAGATCTTCTACCTGTTCTTCGGCGGCGCGGTGGTCGCGTGCCTGGTGTTCGTCCTCGGCGTGATGGTGGGTCGGCGCCTCGAGGCCCGCGGGCACGTCGACAAGGTGGCGGGCACCTCGGCGGCGCGCGATCCGCTCGCCGCGCTCGACAAGCTCGCCGACGGGCCGGGCGCGATGACGTTCCCGAGCGCGCTCGCCGGCTCGGGTGGGCCGGTCGCCGCGGTCGATCGCGAGATCGCCGCGATGGCGGCGCGCCGCGACGCCAAGCGCGAGGTCGCCGCGGCCAAGCCGGTCGAGCCGGTCGTGGCCAAGCCGGTCGAGCCGGTCGCGGCGAAGCCCGACCCCGTGGTGGGCAAGCCGATCGAGCCCGCCGCCGCCAAGCCCGCGCCCAAGCCCGTCGCCGACGCCAAGCCGGCCGACACCCCCGACGACAAGCCGGGCGGCAAGGCCAAGTTCACGCTGCAGCTGTCGGCGTTCCAGGATCGCGCCGAGGCCGACGCGTTCCTCGGCACGGTGAAGGGCGTCGGCTACCCCGCCTACGTCAACGTCGCCGAGGTCGACGGCAAGATGTTCTACCGGGTCCGCCTCGGCAGCTATGGCAGCTACGACGACGCGGTCGCGGCCAAGGCCGACTTCGAGACCAAGGTGCCGAAGATCGCCTACGTGACGCGGCTGTAGTTCGTCAGAGACCTGCGCTAAAAGCGGCGCTTGTCGCGCGCCTCGACCCCGGTCAGCTCGCCGGCCAACACGCCGCTGATGCGGCAGTTCCTCGACATCAAGGATCGCCACCCCGACGCGATCGTGTTCTTCCGGCTCGGCGACTTCTACGAGATGTTCTTCGAGGACGCGGTGGTGGCGGCGGGCCTGCTCGATCTGACCCTGACCACGCGCGACAAGGGCAAGGTCGACGCGGTGCCGATGTGCGGCGTGCCGCACCACGCCGCGCGCGGCTACGTCGCGAAGCTCACCGAGCTCGGCCACAAGGTCGTCATCTGCGAGCAGGTCGAGGATCCCAAGCTCGCCAAGGGCCTGGTGCGGCGCGACGTCGTCCGCATCGTCACGCCCGGGGTCGTGGTCGACGAGGAGTCGCTCGATCCCAAGGCCGCGCGCTACGTCGCGGCGCTGGTGCCCGGCGCCGTCGAGCCGCCGGCGCCGAACAAGTCGCGCGGCAAGCCCGAGCCTGCGGCGGCGGCGACCGAGCCGCGCTGGGGCCTCGCGTACCTCGACGTCACGACCGGCGAGTTCCGCGCCACCGAGCTGGCGAGCGCGACCGCCGCCGCCGACGAGCTGGCCCGGGTCGCGCCGCGCGAGGTGGTGATCGCCGCCGCCGAGGTCGACGACGGCGGCGCCTGCGCGCCCGGCTCGACGGTGCGGCGGTTCCGCGCCGCGTGGACCGTCGCCGCGGTCCCCGCGCTCGCCGACGCGATCGCCGCGCTCGGCGCCGCGCTCGCCGATCCGATCGATCGCGCGCGCCCGCTCGCCGCGCGCGCCGCCGCCGCCGTGCTCGCTTACGCCCGCGCGACCCAGCCCGCGGGCGCGCTGCCGGTGTCGCGCCTGATCGCCTACGAGCCGAGCGCGACGATGGTGCTCGACGAGGCCGCGATCGCCAACCTCGAGCTGATCGAGACCCTGGTCGGCGGCAAGCGCCAGGGCTCGCTGCTCGCCGTGCTCGACGAGACCGCGACCTCGCCCGGCGCGCGGCTGTTGCGCCGCTGGCTGCTCTATCCGCTCACCGAGGTCGCCGCGATCCGCCGCCGCCACGACGCCGTCGGGTGGCTGCACGCCGCCGTCGAGCTGCGCGGCGAGCTGCGCCGCGCGCTGCGCGAGACCAGTGACCTCGAGCGCCTCGCCGGCAAGGCCACGCTCGGCGTCGCCGGGCCGCGCGACCTCGGCCGGCTGCGCGACACCATCGCCGGGCTGCCCGCGCTCGCTGCGCTGGTCGGCGCCGGCGGCGACGATCTGGTCGGCGGCCCATCGCTGCTCGACCTGCGGCCGGTCGCGACGCCCGGGCTCGCCGCGCTCGCGGCGCGGCTCGGCGATGCGCTGGTCGATCAGCCCGCGGCGCAGGTGAAGGACGGCGGCTTCATCCGGCCCGGCTTCGACCCGCTGGTCGACGAGTGCCGCGGCCTCGCCGACGGCGGCAAGGACGCGATCGCCGCGATCGAGGCGCGCGAGCGCGAGCGCACCGGCATCGGCAGCCTGAAGGTCCGCTACAACCGCGTGTTCGGCTACTACATCGAGATCACCAAGAGCCAGCTCGCTCGCGTCCCCGACGGCTACCTGCGCAAGCAGACCGTCGCGGGCGCCGAGCGCTACGTCACCCCCGAGCTCGCCGAGCTCGAGGCCAAGGTGCTCGCGGCCCAGGACACCCTCGGCACTCGCGAGGCCGAGCTGCACCGCGCGCTGTCGGCCGAGGTCGCGGCCCAGGTGGTGCCGCTGCTCGCCGCGGGCGCCGCGATCGCGACGCTCGACGTCGCGGTCACGCTCGCGGCCGTCGCCGAGCGCAACCACTGGACCCGGCCGATCGTCGACGACGGCCTCGCGATCGAGATCGCGGACGGCCGCCACCCGGTGATCGAGACCCTGGTGCCCGCCGGCGCCTTCGTCCCCAACGACGCCCGCCTCGACGTCGAGCGCGAGCAGCTGGTGCTGGTCACCGGCCCCAACATGGCGGGCAAGTCGACGTTCATGCGCCAGGTCGCGCACATCGTCTTGCTGGCGCAGGTCGGCAGCTTCGTGCCGGCGCGCACCGCGACCATCGGCGTGTGCGATCGCGTCTTCACCCGGGTCGGCGCCACCGACAACCTCGCGCGCGGCGACTCGACGTTCATGGTCGAGATGCGCGAGACCGCCGCGATCCTGGCCGGCGCGACCCGGCGATCGCTGATCATCCTCGATGAGGTCGGCCGCGGCACCTCGACCTTCGACGGCGTGTCGATCGCGTGGGCGGTCGCCGAGTTCCTTCACGACGCCATCGGCGCGCGCACGCTGTTCGCGACCCACTACCACGAGCTGACCGCGCTCGCCGACGATCGGCCGCGGGTGTGCAACGTCTCGGCCCTGGTGCGCGAGCAGGGCGGCGAGGTCGTGTTCCTGCGCCGCATCGTCGCCGGCGGCGCCAGCCGCAGCTACGGCATCGACGTCGCGCGCCTCGCCGGGCTGCCGCGCTCGGTGATCGCGCGCGCCCGCGCCATCCTCGCCAAGCTCGAGGGCGACGGCACCCTCGCCGCGACCGGCCGCAGCCTGGCGCAGCGCCCGCCCGGTCAGCTGTCGCTGCTGTCGACGTCGCCCGCGGCGCCCGCGCCGCCGCCGCCAACAACAACGATCGACCGCGGGCGCGATGAGATCGTGTCACGACTGCGCCGCATCGATCTCGATCGCACCACGCCGCTGGCCGCGCTCACGCTCCTCGCCGAGCTGCGCGCGCTCGCGGCCGGACCCTCGTCGTGACGATGCGTGACCTGATGCGACCGACCTGCCATGATCGCGGCTATCGTGGGTGACCCGCCGTCCAAGCCGGATCAGCCGACCCCCGGTCGCATCGGCAGCGGCGACGTCGATCCTGAGCTGTCGACCGTGCTGCCGGGCGGGCTGTCGATGCTCGACGGCCTGAGCCAGCTCGATCCGCTGCTCGCCGCGATCGCCGCCGCGCCGTCGGCGCCGACCATGCCCGAGCTGATCGAGGGCACCGTGATCGGCCGCAACTTCCGCGTCGGTCACCGCCTCGGATCGGGCGGCATGGGCGTGGTCTACCTCGCCCACGATCTGACCCTCGATCGCCCGGTCGCGGTCAAGGTCCAGCGCGGCGGCGAGGGCGCGGGCGTCGATCGGCTGCAGCGCGAGGCGACCGCGATGGCGCGGCTGTCGCATCCCCACGTCGTCACTGTCCACGCGGTCGGCCGCCTCGACGACAGCGTGTTCGTCGCGATGGAGTACGTCGCGGGTGGCACCCTGCGCGGCTGGCTGCGCGCCGCGCCGAGGCCGTGGCTCGACGCGCTGGCGATGTGCCGCGGCGCCGGCGAGGGCCTCGCTGCCGCCCACGACGCCGGCCTGGTCCATCGCGACTTCAAGCCCGAGAACGTCCTCATCGCCGACGGTGGCCGGCCCAAGGTCGCCGACTTCGGCCTCGCCCGCGCGCAGGACGACGATCGCCCCGATCCGGTCGAGACCGCGGTCACTGCGAGCGGCAGCGGCAGCGCTGGCGCAACGAGGCACCGCGAGGACGCGTGTCCACCTGAGGCTCCCGCGCACGGCGCGCGAAGAGACGTGCTGTCGGATCGCTTGACCATGACCGGCGCGATGGTCGGCACCCCCGCGTACATGGCGCCCGAGCAGTTCCACGGCAAGGTCGATGCCCGCGCCGATCAGTTCGCGCTCGCGGTCGTCGTGTGGGAGGCGCTGCTCGGCCAGCGGCCGTTCGCCGGCCGCGATCCGCGCGAGCTCGAGCAGGCGATCCGCCGCGGTGAGCCGGCCGCGGCGCCGCGCAAGTCCGACGTGCCGCGCGCCGTCGTGCAGGTGATCCGCCGCGGCCTCGCCGCCGATCCTGCCGATCGGTTCCCGTCGGTGCGGGCGTTCCTGGCCGCCCTCGATCGCGCCGCGCGGCCGCGCCGCCGCGCCCTCGTCGCCGCCGCGGTGGTGCTGGCGCTCGGCGGCGCCGCGACCTACGCGCTCCTCGGCCGCGGTGGCGCCGCCGATCCATGCGCACGCGCCGACGCCGCGGTCGAGGCCGCGCTGACTCCCGCGCTGATCGCGCGCCTCGACACCGCGCTCGCGGGTGCCCACGGCGACGCCGCGACGATCGAGCGCATCCGCGCCCGCATCCACGGCGCCCGCGATCACCTGCGCTCGATCGCCAGCGCGTCGTGTCAGGCCGGCCGGGTCGATCACGCGGTGTCGCCCGAGCTGTTCGCGCGCAGCCAGGCCTGCCTGGTCTACCGGGCCAAGGTCGCCGCGGTGCTGGTCGACGACGTCGCGCTGATCGGCCGCGACGTCGCCGCCTACGCGACCAAGGTGCGGGCGCTGCCCGACGCCACGACCTGCCTCGACTCGGTCGCGCTCGCCGCCAACCCGGCCGCGCCGACCGACGCGTCGATCGCCGCCCGGGCCGAGCTCGAGGTCGCCGCGACCACGATCTCGATCGATCAGCTCGCCGACGCCGAGACCGCGATCGATCGCGCCACCGCCGCGGCCGGCGCCGATCCCGCGGTGGCTGCGCTGCTCCTGCGGGTGCGGGCCCAGCTCGCCTACGCGCGCGGCGATCTCGACCGCGCGACCAAGCTCTACACCGACGCCTACTACGCCGGCCAGACCGTCGACGACGTCGAGGTCTACCTCGAGTCGCTCGCCGAGTTGATCCGGATCTACGGCGACGATCGGGTCGACGCCGCCGCCAGCGAGCCGTGGCTGCGCGCCGCCGCCGCCGCGATCAAGAAAGATCGCCGCCGCTCGATCGTCGGCGTGATCGGCGTGCTGCAGGCGCTGTCGGCCGCCGCCGATCGCCGCGGCGACGGCGTCGAGGCGGTCGGCCACGCCGAGACCGCGCTCGGCCTGGTCCACGCCGACGCCGATCCGCTCCAGCGCGCCGAGAGCGAGCACGTGCTGGCCCAGGCGCTCGCGGGCGCCAGCCGCTTCCCCGAGGCGATCACCCACCACGACGCCGCCGTCGCCGCGTGCGATCAGGCGCTCGGCGCCGCCCACCCGACCTGCGTCGGCTTCCGCGCCGAGCTCGCGCTGACCCTCGGTGAGAGCGACGAGACCGACCGCGCTGTCGCCCTCGGGCTCGCCGCTCACGCCGCGCTGGCGTCGTGGACCAACACCGCGATCACGTCGCGGGCCAACGCGCTGCTCGCCGTCGGTGTGGTGCTGACCCTGGTGCCCGGCCACTACGACGAGGCCGCCGCCGACATGCGCGCCGCCCGCGATCTGTTCGTGCAGATCCACGGGCCCGATCATCCGCTGGTCGCGCTCGCCGAGGCCAACCTCGCGGTGGTCGGCATGAAGCGCGGCGATCACCGCGCCGCGATCGAGGCCTTCGAGCGCGCGCTGCCGATCCAGGAGCGAGCGCTCGGCCCTCACCACTTCGAGGTCGCGTCGACCTGCTTCAACCTCGGCACCGCGTACCTCTTGCTCGGCGAGCTCGGGGCGGCGCTGCCCCACGCCGAGCGCGCGACCCGCATCTACGCCGCGACCGCGGGCGACACCAGCCGCCACGCCTACGCGCTGCGGCTCCACGCCGAGCTCCTCACCAAGCTCGGCCGCGCCGCCGACGCCGCGCCGATCGCCGCCGCGGGCGAGGCGATGGCCGACAAGCTGCCGGGCGCCGCGTACTTCGATCTCGCGATCGAGGTCGCGCGCGCCGACGTCGCGCTCGGCCTGCGCCCGGCCGCGGCCCGGGCCCGGCTCCTCGAAGCCCGGCCGCAGTTCGGCAAGTACCCCGACGTCTTCAAGCGCCAGCTCGCCGAGATCGACGCCATCCTGGCGGCGATCAAGCCCGGCAAAACGCGATAGGCTGCGGGCTGCATGTCCGACGACGAGGTCAGCCGCGACCTCCGCGAAGAGCCGGTCCGGGTTCGGGCCCAGCAAGGCGATCTCGCCGGCGCCGCGACCGCCGCCATCGATCTGTACGGCGGCGAGGTCTGCGGCTTCCTCCACGCCGTCGCGCGCGACGACGATCTCGCCGCCGAGGCGTTCGCCGGCTTCTGCGAGGACCTGTGGCGCGGCCTGGCCGGCTTTCGCTGGGAGGCGTCGCTGCGGACGTGGTCGTACGCGCTGGCCCGCAACTCGTTGCACCGGCTGCGCCGCGATCCGCGCCGCCGCGCTCGCAACAACATCGCCCTCGACGACGCCCGGGAGGTCATCGAGCGCGCCGAGCAGATCCGCACCGCGACCGTGCAGTTCATGCGCACCGAGGTGAAGGACGAGCTGCGTCGCCTGCGCGACGCCCTCGATCCCGACGACCACGCGATCCTGGTGCTGCGCATCGATCGCAAGATGTCGTGGCGCGACGTCGCCCGCGCGCTGCCCGGCGACACCGACGAATCGGTCGATCGCCGCGCCGCGACGCTGCGCAAGCGCTTCGAGCGCGCCAAGACCTTGCTGCGCAGCCTCGCGACCGAGCGCGGCCTGCTCGGCAGCGAATAGCGCGGGGCAGGGGGCATCGGCCCCCGAGACTCGCGGTTGGGGGGCGCGCAGCCTCGAAACCGCACCCGACCCGGCGAGTAATTCAAGGCGGTTGACTATGGCGCAGTGCTTGCTGTTATCCCCCTCAACATGAGGAGGCCAGCCGTGACCCGATTCCAGCTTGGCATTGCGCTTAGCGCCGTACTACTCGGCGTCACCGCCTGCGGAGGCAACGACCCCGGTCCACTCGACCGCGTCGACTCGATCGTCATTCTCCAGCGCGCCGCGCGCAACGAGATGGGCGACATCTTCCAGTACACCTCGTACCGCCCGGGAGGTCGTCTGCTCACGCTGTCGCCGCCCACCGCCGACGGCGAGCTGGTCGAGCTGTGCTGCTCCGAGAAGGACGCGATGTTCGCGGCGATCGACATCCAGAACTACGACCTGTCGTTCGACGCGCAGGCCAAGCCGCCGAAGGGCGAGATCGTGTTCTCGGGCAAGCTGTCGGCCGGCCAGCACTACGGCCTGTTCATCCTCCACCTCGAGACCGGTGAGGTCGAGCAGCTCGCGACCGACCCGATGAACGACTACGTCAGCCCGATCTTCCTGCCGGGCGACAAGATCATGTTCATGACCAACAAGTCGGTCGAGGAGGGCTCGCCGCAGCACCGCGACGAGTACGAGCGCGGCGAGACGCTGCAGCTCGGCGTCATGAACCGCGACGGCACCAACCCGCACCTCGGGCCGCGCAACCTGTCGCACCGCGTGTTCCCGAGCCTCGCCTCCGACGGCCGCGTGATGCTCACGCAGTGGGATCACCTCGGCGACCAGAACGCCGGCCACCTCATGTTCATCAACCCCGACATGAGCCAGCTCCGCGAGGCGTTCGGCAAGGAGTCGACCGGCGTCGTGAACTCGTACCTGAAGGCCACCGAGATCGCTCCCGGCCGCTTCGTCGCGATCGGCACCTCGCGTGACCGCACGATCCAGTCGGGCGCGCTGCTCGATCTCCGCCTCGGCGAGGTCTACACCGACGGCGACGGCGTGGTCCGCGCCGACCGCAACATGTCGGAAGCGAACGCCAGCTACAAGATCCTGACCCCGAGCGTGCCGCTGGGCCGCGAGCCGTCGTCGAACACCGTCGGTCGCTACTACGACGCCTACGCGCTCGACGCCGGCGAGTACCCGAACTTCCTCGTCACCTGGGCCGACGGCTTCGTCGAGTCGGGCACCCTCGAGGCCGCGGGCAAGACCGCCAACTTCGGCATCTACCTCTACGACTCGAAGAAGATGCAGCGCCGCCCGATCTTCGACAACCTCGACACCTGGGACCTGTTCCCGCGTCCGCTCGCGCCGCGCACCGCGCCGCCGCAGATCCAGGCCGTCGGCA
>JAYTAJ010000932.1:0-3068 GCA_043737575.1 Myxococcales bacterium
AGGAGCTTGATGCCGGGCTCGTCGCCGGTGCGCTCCTGGACCGAGCGCATCTTCATCGACGTGACCGGGCAGATGTTGTCGCAGCGGGTGAAGATGAAGTTGACGATCGTGACGTGGCCGAGCAGCTCGTGGCGGGTGAGCTGCGCGTTGGTGTGATCGACCAGCGCGAACTCGGGCAGCGCCACGTCGTCGGTGAACTTCGGCGGCTTGGGCGGGAACAGCACCGTCGGCAAGAACACGGTCGGGATCATGATCACGAAGATCATCCCGACCATGATCAGGAACAGGGTGCGGCCGCGCAGCCGACGAGACGCGGGGACGGCAGGCGTCGCCATGCCCGACGTGTAGCACCGAGCGGGCCGCGCAGGGGCGCCACGATGTCGCAGCTTGGGTCGACGCGGCGCATGCGCTAGAACTCCGGGATGTCGCGGTTCGCGATCCGGGACGCCGAGCCAGCCGACGCCGACGGCATCGCCCGCGCCCACACCGAGAGCTGGCAGTCGAGCTACCGCGGGATCCTGCCGCCCAACGTCCTCGACTTCATCGACGTCGGCCAGCGCGCGGCGTCGCGTCGCCGCATCCTGACCGCGCGCAGCGGCTTCCACGTCGTCGCGTACGACGTCAGCCATGGCGACATCGTCGGCTTCTGCGATGCCGGGCCGAGCCGCCGGGTCGGCCCGCTGCGCGGCGAGATCTACGCGCTCTATTTGGTGGCGTACGCCAAGCGCCACGGCCTCGGCAGCGAGATGATCGACCGCGCGGTGCGGTGGATGCGGCCCAACGGCTTCACGTCGATGATCATCTGGGTCCTCGAGTCGAACCACCACGCGCGCCGCTTCTACGAGGCGATGGGCGGGCGCGCCGCCGAGCGCGTCGGCTCGAGCGTCGCCGGGTTTCCGGTCGTCGAGGTCGGCTACGTCTGGGATCGGATCTGACGCGAGCTGGTAGGCTCGCGCGCGATGCGCCTCCGCTTGATCGCCGCCGTCGCGTTCCTCGCCCTCGTCGTCGGTTGTCGCAAGAAGGCGACGCCACCACCGCCACCGCCGGAGCCGACCGTCGCCCGCGCGACCCTCGCGATCCGCAACGCCCGGGTGTTCGACGGCGAGCGCGTGATCGCCCGCGCCGACGTGCTGGTCGATGGTGATCGCATCGTCGCGGTCGGCCCCGACCTGGTGATCCCCGCGGGCGTCGAGACCGTCGACGGCGCCAACCGCACGCTGGTGCCCGGCCTCATCGACGCCCACAGCCACGTCTACGACGGCGCGCAGCTGGAGCAGGCGCTGGCGTTCGGCGTGACGACCGAGCTCGACATGTTCTCGATCCCCGGCAGCGTGAAGGCGATCCGCGCCGAGGCCCGCGTCGATCGCGCCGACGTGCGCTCGGCCGGCCTCCTCGCCACCGCGCCGGGCGGCCACGGCACCGAGTACGGCTTCGACATCCCGACCATCGCCGAGCCGGCCGAGGCCCAGGCCTTCGCCGACGCCCGCTTCGCCGAGGGCTCCGACTACCTGAAGATCGTCTACGACGGCGGCGAGGCCTACGGCCGCACCATCCCGACGGTGACCGCCGCGACCTTGCGCGCGCTGATCGACGCGGCCCACGCGCGCAAGAAGCTCGCGGTCGTCCACATCGGCACGTACGCCGAGGCCCGCACCGCGATCGACAGTGGCGCCGACGGCATCGTCCACCTGTTCCGCGACGTCGAGCCCGCGGCCGACTTCGGCGCCCTCGCCGCGCAGAAGCACGCGTTCGTGACGCCGACCCTCGCGGTGCTGCGGACGCTGCAGGGCGGCGCGCCGACGATCACCACCGACCCGGCGATCGCGCCGTACCTCGGGCCCGACGCGAAGGAGACGCTGGCCGCGACGTTCTCGCTGCGCGCCAAGGCGTCGCCGCGCGCGGCCGAGCTGGCGATCGCGCAGCTGCGCGACGCCGGCGTGCCGATCCTGTGCGGCACCGACGCGCCGAACGCGGGCACGACCCACGGCGCCAGCATGCACGACGAGCTGGCGCTGCTGGTCGACGCGGGGCTCACGCCGACCCAGGCGCTGGCGGGCGCGACCGCGCTGGCCGCGCGGGTGTTCGCGCTGACCGATCGCGGGCGGATCGCGGTGGGCCAGCGCGCCGATCTGGTGCTGGTCGAGGGCGATCCGACGACGACGATCACCGACTCGCGCCGCATCGTCGCGATCTGGCGCGGCGGCGCGAGGTTCGATCGCGCGGCGTTCGCGGCCCGCGTCACCGAGGCCAACCGCGCCGCGGCGGTGGCGCGGCCGATCGGCCCGATCAGCGACTTCGCCGACGGCACCACCGCGACCGGGTTCGGCAAGGGCTGGGAGGTGTCGACCGACGCGGTCATGGGCGGCACGTCGACCGCGACGCTCACCGTCGTCGATCACGCGCTGGTGATCGAGGGCGAGGTCGTCGGCGCCAGCAACGCCAGCTGGGCGGGCGCGATGTTCTCGCCGGGCACGCGGCCATTCCAGCCGGTCGATCTGTCGGCGAAGCCGCACCTGACGTTCACGGTCGCGGGCGACGGCGCGCCGCACCTGCTGATGGTGTTCTCGAAGCGCGGCGGCCGGGTGCCGTCGATGAAGACCTTCCCGACCACCGCGACCGCGACGCGCGTCCGCTTCGCGTGGAAGGACTTCGACGGTCAGGACGGCAGCGACGTGTCGGCGATCTTCATCGGCCACGCCACCGCCGGGAAGTTTCGCCTGATCATCGACGACGTGGCGGTGGAGTGACCTGGCAGGGCATCGCGAGCTACTCGACCGCGGTGAACGCCCAGTTGTACTCGCACGGCAGGCTCGAGCTGCCCTGACCGCACTGGCGGCCGTCGTCCTCGGTGCGTGTGCCCTCGATGCTGGGGCCGGCGAGGCTGCCGGTGGCGTCGAACCAGACGCCGCCGCCCTGGAACGAGTTGGTGTTGGTCGTGCCGTCGCTCTCGACGCAGGTCCAGGTCACGGCCCAGGTCGTCGCCGCGGCGCCGACGAAGGTGGCCGGCGAGGTCGAGCGATCGATCGTCAGCGAGCCGTCGGTGGTGCTGATCGCCGCGTCGGCGGGAT
>JAYTAJ010000933.1:0-6999 GCA_043737575.1 Myxococcales bacterium
GCCCCGAGCAGCTCGAGCGCGCGATCGCGGCGCTGGCCAAGCTGACCTCGGTCGCGTCATGCGCCGATACCGAGCGGATGGCGCGCGAGCTCGAGTTACCGGCCTCGCCCGCAGCGCGCGCCGCCGCGGAGGCGATCGTCGAGCAGCTCCAGCAGATCGCCGTCGATGGCCGCGTCGGTCGCATCGATCAGCTCGGCGAGCGCGCGGAGACCGCGGTCGCGGCGGCGCGGCGCCTCGGCCACGCCGGGACGCTGGCGCAGGCGCTGCGGGTGAAGGCCCGCGTCCAGCTCACCACCATGGACGGCGGCGCCGAGGCGACGCTGCGGGAGCTGACCCTGGTCGCGGCCAGCGCGCGGCGCGACGACGACGAGGCCTTCGGCCGGATCCGCCTGATCGGCGTCATCGGCTACGACAGCGGCCGCCCCCAGGAGGGGCTCGCGATGGTCGAGGCAGCGCTGGCCGCGGTGCTGCGGGCGGGTGATCCCACCGAGCTACGCATCGATCTGCTGCGCCACCAGGCGATGGCGCTGGCGGGCGCAGGGCGATCCACCGACGCGCTGGTCCGCCTCGATGAGGCCCGCGCGATCTTGATCGAGCGCGGCGCCGATCGTCCGGGCTCGCCGCTCGCCGAGGCGCTGGCCGACGTCTGGCTCGAGACCAGCGACGCGCGGAGTACCGCCCGTGATCTCGAAGGCGCCGCGACCGCCTCGCGGGCGGCGATCGATGGCTACCGGGCGCTGCTCGGTCCCGACACCACCAGCGAGGCGATCGCACTCCACAACCTCGGGGGGCTCCTGCAACAGGCCGGCCGCCTCGACGAGGCGCTGGTCGCGATGCGCGACGCGGTCCGCATCAACAAGCTCCACGCCACGGGGAATCATCACCGGTCGTCGAACCTGACCGCAATCGCGTCCGTGCTCGGCGACCAAGGCAAGTGGGATGAGGCGATGCAAGCCTACGACGAGGCGGTCGCGCTCCTCGGCGCGGGGCCCGCCGGCAACCCCGACCAGATCGCCACGGTGCTGCTCACCAAGGCGATCGCGCAGAAGAACCGCGGGCTCCTCGCCGAGGCGCGCGCCGGCTACGCCGAGGTGATCGCCGTGTTCGGGCGCAGCGGCGCGACCGGCGCCAATCTGGCCCGGGCTCACTACAACCGCGCCGAGATCGCGACCGACGTCGACGTCGCGCTCGCCGACTACCGCCAGGCGATCGTCTACTGGGAGGCCGTCGTCGGGCCGGACTCGCCGCGCCTGGCGATGTCGCTGCTCGGCATCGGCCGGTCCCTCATCCTGCTGGGCCAGCCGGCCGAGGCGATCGCGCCGCTCGACCGCGCGCTCGCCCTCGGGCTCGCGTCGATGCCGTCGATCCACGCGCAGGTCGAGTCGTGGCTGGCGCGCGCGCTGTTCGAGTCTCGCGGCGACGCGGCGCGGGCGAGGGCGCTCACCGCCAAGGCGCGCGCCGCGCTGGTCGCGCTCGCGGCCAAGGACAACGCCAGCGCCGCGGCGGCGCTGGTCGTCCACGATCGCTACGCCAAGACCCGGCGCTGATCGGCTGGACCGATCGTCCGGGCGGATCGTCCGGGCACCCGGCGTGGGGCGGTCGCGTCGCCAGCAAGATCGGCCAGTTCGCGAGGGCACGGCGGTTGCGTAGGGGCGGGCCATGCGGTCATTCATTCCCTATGTCGCGATCCTCTCGATCACCTCTGCCTGCGGTCTGGTCAAGGTCAACGGGAAGGGGCTAGGCGGCGGCGGCACCCGCTCCGGCAGCGGCGGCAGCTCCGAGGCCGAGCCCGCGGCCGAGCGTGGCCCCGACGACGACTTCGAGAGCCGGGAGGACTACGAAGCCCGGCAGCAGCGCACCTACGACGAGCAGGAGAAAAAGAGCGCGGCGGACAAGGCCGGCCAGCCCGCGGTCTGCGGCGACTACGGCATCTCGAACTCGCGCGACATCGAGCTCGAGGACTTCGCCGACCTCGAGACCTCGAAGCGCGACTGGAAGTACAGCGCGAAGGACTTCGCCGAGGTGATGTGCTCCACGCGCGGCAAGAATCTCGAGCTGCGGCCGAAGGTGATGGCGCTGCGCGACAAGTGGATGAAGCAGCACGGGCTCGACGAGGACGACTTCGTGGTGGTGCTGGTCGAGGGGATGGGACGCGGCTGGGAAAACCAGAGCTACGGCGCCTTTCCGGGGCCGGTCTCGCAGCTCGCGCACGCCCCGGTCGCCCTCGACGAGCTCGACCGCTACGGGTCGCGGGCCTCGATGCTCGCGCGGGCCAACTTCGTCGGGCGCTGCCTGCAGAGCGTGTCCGACCGGAACGTGTTGCACACCATCCAGTGCACCAGCGAGCCGCTCGACGCCGCGAGGGGGCTCGCGGAGATCGAGGCGACGCCCGGCCTGAACATCCAGAGTCGGTTTCACCTGCGGCAACTGGTGCACGACACGGTGCTCGAGCAGGCCGCGGCGCGCACCGAGCTGGCCAAGCGGGCCAAGGGTGAGCCAGGCATCACGAAGCTGATCGCGATCGCGGACGCGCAGCACAAGGAGTGGGCGGCGCCGAGCCCGGCGCGGGCCAAGCTGATCCAGCTCGTCGAGACCATGGAGGCGGCCACCGACGCGAAGAAGCGCTCGGCGTTCGCGGGCTGTGACGCCACGACCCACGCCGCGTGGTCGGACGTCGTGAAGGCCGCGGACCTGCCGGCCGTCACCGAGACCGACGTCCTGGCGACGATGGTGGGCGCGTTGTTCAAGTCACCCGAGGCGTACCTCGCCTACTGGGCGCTCGAGCTGTGCGCGAACGGCGTGGACGCGGGCTTCGCCCCCGAATTCGACATGCTGGGCTCGGCCTACCTGCGCCGGGGACCGCGGAGCTCGGCGATCGCCGCGTGGATGGCGGCCGCGGGCGAGATCGAGTTCGACAGCAAGGACCTCGAGATGGCGAACCTGATCCGTGAGCTCGGCACCCGCCAGGGCTACTGGGGCAAGCGCGTGACCGTCGGGGTGATCGACGAGGTCGTCGCGAAGGACGGGTCGGTCGAGATCTCGTTCAAGAAGGACATCATCGAGGTCCAGGAGTGCGTCGCCTGGAGGCAGACCCGCCGGATCCGGAAGATCGATACCGACGGAACGGTCTACTACGAGCAGGTCTGCACCAAGATCGGTCCCGTCAAGTCCGACCGCACGCCCGAGGACGTGACGATCAGCGGGTTCGTCGCTCAGGGGCTCAAGCCCGGGATGCTGTTCATGGTGACCGAGGACCGGTTCCCGATCGTCGCGACCGCCAGCAGCAAGTCGACCAAGGCGGCCTGGCTGTTCGGCGTCGCGCGCTGACTGACTTCATTTTCGAACCCGAGGCAGGAGGTTGCGATGTTCACAGACGGGAGGCTCACGATGTTGAAGCGGCTGGTGATGGTGTCGATGCTGATCGGCTGCGGCGGCGGCGGCGAACCGATCGAGGATGAGACGGTCGCGAGCGCGTCGCGATGCGAGCGGCTGCGCGATCACCTGGTCGAGCTTCGGCTCGCGACGGCGACCAAGCTCGGCGACGAGCGCGAGCAGCACCGCGCTGCGTTGACGCAAGCGCTCGGCCCGCAGTTCGTCGACGCCTGCACCACGACCACGACGGAGGCGCAGGTCACCTGCGCGCTCGCGGCGGCGGACTCGCAGGCGGCGGCGGACTGCCATGCACCCCACGACTCACAACTGACCGCGACAGCGGCGGAATGATCAGGAGGTCTCAGATGCGAAATCAACGAACAGGATGGAAGCTCGCGGGCGCGCGCGGCATGGCGGCGTTCATGGCCGTCGCCACAGGCCTCCAGCTGGGGCCGGCTCGGGCGTCACCGAGTGACATCTTCGAGAACCCAGCGCCCGTCGTGGCCAACGAGCCGGGCAAGGCGGCCAGCGTCGCGGACGGCGACACCTCGATCGCGACCCAGACGGGCGCGCTGACCTACTCGTATCCAGTGTCCGTGCCCCCGGGGCGGAACGGGATGGCGCCGGGCCTGAATCTGACGTACTCGTCACAGGCGCCGATCCATGGCGGCGTCGCGTCCGGTTGGAACTGGAACTTCTCGATTCCCGAGATCCGCGAGGACGTCTCGTCGGCCCGGATGCGGACCCACTACCCGCCGCTCGAAGCGGCGCAAGCGGATCCGCGTCTCGACGATCGGTTCGTCAGCTCGATGGCCGGGGGCCGGCCCCTGATCCGGGTCGGCGAGCCTGGCGATCCAGCTGCGTACCAGTATCGCGCGCAGGGCGATGGTTCGTTCTCGC
Source organism: Myxococcales bacterium (assembly GCA_043737575.1). Classification (GTDB taxonomy): domain Bacteria; phylum Myxococcota_A; class Polyangia; order Haliangiales; family Haliangiaceae; genus UBA2376. Next base: position 4,273 of record JAYTAJ010000933.1, read on the forward strand.
GGTACGAGCGGATGAAGCCGGGCTCCGACGGAGCCTTCAAGTGGCGCGTCTACGGGACCGACGGCAGCATTCGGTACTTCGGCGGTTCGGCGCAGACGCCCGGCTGCGTCAACGTCAGCGAAGGCTTCGCGCCGCTGACCCGCGAGGTCGACGCGTTCGGGTCGGAGATCCTCTACACCTACGAGTCCGTCGTGGCCGGCGAGTGCCGGATCAAGAACATCAAGTGGGGCCAGAACCCGGCCGCCGGCGTGGGCACGTTCGCGCAGGTCGACTTCACGTACGCGGCGGACAAGACGATCTGCGGCGGTGTGGTGTCCGGATCGGACAGCGACTACCGGACCGGCAAGCTGATCGTGACCGGCGCGAGCCGGCTCACCACGATCACGTCGACGGCGTTTGCCCCGGGTGGTTCGCCCGCGAGCGCGGTCCACACCCGCACCGTCGCGCTGGCGTACGACGTGGCGGCGGAGGCGTGCACGCTCCAGCACGCGCCGATCAAGCTACTGACCACGATCACCGAGAGCGCGTGGGGCGTCGACTCGCCGCTGGTCACGCTGCCGCCCAAGACGTTCGCGTACAACTCGCGGACGACCACGCTGGTGCCGCCGGCGGCGGGGCAGGGGGTTCCATGGCTCATTGCCGGCGAAGAGTTTCTCCGGAAACACAGCCTCGCGTGGGGGTACCGCCGGAACGACGAGCGCTGGCCGAGCGTGGAGGCGATGCTCATCGACCTCGACGGCGATGGCCTGATGGACCGGCTCTACAACACCTCGGCGGGCGGCAGCTGCAGCGCTTCCTGGGCCAAGAACCTGGGCCCCGATCCGATGAACGGAGGGCTGCTGTCGTTCGCGGCGCGCGGCACGATCACGCTGCCGCGGCTCAAGTGGCACGGTCCCGGCCTGGGTTGGAACCCGGTGGCGGGCGCGACCGTAGCCGGAATTGACAACAAGGAGGGTTGCTCGCTGAACGGCCAGGCCACGAACTACCGCAACTCACAGGGCGTCGGCTCGCACACCACTTCGCAATGTCACGACACCACGAGTTGCAGCCCTGCTACCGATCCAGCCGATCCGGGCAGCTACTGCAACGTCGCCGCGCCCAACATGGGCACGGCCTGCCCGCCGCAAGCGGGTCCCGATGACCTGAAGCTCACCTACCTGGCGTACCGCTGGATGGACATCACGGGGGACGGCCTCGTTGACCTGGTGACGGCGGTCCATGGTTCGAGCAATTTCTACGACATCGAGCGCGGAAATCTGCAGGTGCCATTCGACTCCACACAGGGCGAGCCGAGCATCTCCGGCATTCCGGGGCTCAACCAATGGCCGCCTTGCCCCGGAGCTGGCGCGGTCGACCGCTGCGCGAACACGGGTTCTCTCCCGAACGCGTACGTGCAGAACTGCGATCACACCGGGCAATGCGTGCCGGACTGGTCGGCCATCGGCGCGGCCGTCGAGACCGCGCCGCAGGTCGGCTGCGGCACGCTCATGGCGAAGATCGGCCCCAACGGCGGCGGTGGCCCCGGCGCGCCCGCGCGTGCGCCCTACGAGCGCTGCCAGGGGCTCTATCCGTGGATCATCTATCCCAACCTCGGCGCGGGCGTGTTCGCCACGGTGCCGACGATCAAGTACCAGCCAGTCCCGCTCGAGTCCGACAACGGTGACTCGAGCTTTGGCGGCCCGGCGATCGCCGCCACCAACCACACGATCCAGGACTTCGACGGCGACGGCGCGCTCGACGCGCTCGTGCATGCCGATCCCAACATCCCGGGCGGGGCTCCGGATGCCTGGCAGGTCTGGTTCGGCGACCGGACGGGGCAGATCGGCGGGCGGATGCACTACTTCCCAACCCGAAGCGCGCAGACGGGCCAGCTCGCGGGCGTCGGGCTGAACGGCGCGCCGATCTCGGACAGCTCGGTGGGCCTGATCGACTTCAACGGCGACGGCAGTCCCGACCACTGGCTGATCGACGGAGCGAACAACGTCAATGTCGCGCTCAACAAGGGGCTCAACCTCGATCTGAGGACGCTGACCGAGGGCTTCACCGACACGCCGATCGTCGGCGGGGTCGGCGTCAAGCCGGGTGCCGATGCGACGTTCAGCTGGACCCTCTTTCCGCAGCCTCGCGAGGGCCTCTCGACCGCGACGAATCGCCCGGTCGACGTCGACGGTGATGGTCAGATCGACGTCGTGCGGTGGAATGGTGGCAGTCCGCTGGTGTTCTGGAACTACGGCGGGCAGCTGAGCGGGGCGGGCGTCTCGTACCCGGGCGACACCTCGGGGGTGCAGCGACGGGTCGTGGCGTCGCAGATCGGCAGTGGGGCTGACGACATGACCTGGGAGCTCGAGAGCGATCTGATGGATCTCGATGGCGATGGCCGCAGCGAGGCGGCGTCGTTCCCCGACCCGGGGTCGAGTCCGCTCTGGCGCGCCAAACCGATGTACACCCAGCCACCGCGCCTGCTGCAGTCGGTGACCAACGGCCGCGGCGCGACCACCACGGTGACGTACGCGTCGATGCACGAGGTCGGCGTCGTCGAGCAGGACGCGTCGCTCGTGGTCGCCGGTCGCCCCAAGGCGAGCCCGACGACGCAGTGGGTGGTGAAGTCGATGACCACCGCCGACGCGTTCAGCCCGGGCGCCGCGACGACGAGCTACGCCTACAAGTACCCGGTCCACGGCAAGGACGACGTCGGTCGGTTCGCGTTCCGCGGCTTCGAGCAGGTGA
>JAYTAJ010000934.1:0-3057 GCA_043737575.1 Myxococcales bacterium
CCGTCGGGGCCGGTCGCGATCTGCGCGTAGTGGCCGGTCGCGAGCACGTCGGCGCCGATCGAGCGGGCGCGGTCGAGCAGCGGCGAGAACTTGATGTGCTGGTTGCAGCGCACGCACGGGTTCGGGGTCCGGCCGTCGAGGAAGGTGTCGACGAAGTCGTCGACCACCGCGGCGGTGAACTCGGCCTCGAGATCGATCACGTAGAACGGGATCGCGAGGTGCTCGGCGACGCGGCGGGCGTCCTCGATGTCGCGCGGTCCGCAGCAGCGGCCGCGGCTGGCGCTGGTGGTGCGGGCGTCGTAGAGCCGCATCGTCATGCCGATGACCTGGTGACCAGCGCGCACCAGCAGCGCCGCGGCGGTCGCCGAGTCGACGCCGCCCGACAGCGCGACGACGATCCGCCGGGACGGATCGGGCGGTGGCAGGACGGGCGCGGGCATCGCGTGCTACGGATGCCAGAGATGTCGGCCGCGAGCAAGCCATCCGTCACCGCCGACGAGCTCGACGACGACGGCGCCGGGGTCGGGACCGCCGACGGCGTCGCCTACCACGTCGCCGACCTGCTGCCGGGCGAGCGCGCCACCGTCGCGATCACCCACGCCAGCCCGCACCGCGCCGAGGCCTGGGCCCGGATCGTCGTGCGGCTCGGCGCGCCGTCGCCGGATCGGGTCGCGCCCGCCTGTCCGGCGTTCGGACGTTGCGGCGGCTGCCCGTGGCAGCACCTGGCCTACCCGGCCCAGCTCGCGGCCAAGCACCGCCGCGTCACCGCCGCGCTCGGCGCGCTCGCCGACGTCGCCCCGGTGATCGGGTCGCCGCTCGAGCTCGGCTACCGCGCCAAGGGCAAGTACGTCGCCGGCCGCCACCGCGGCCAGCTCGCGCTCGGCGCCTGGGCGCCGCGCAGCCACGACTTCGTCGACACCGCCGGCTGCCGCGCGGTGTCCGCCGCGATCGATCGGACCCGCGGCGCGGTGGTCGACGCGATCGCCGCGGCGCGGATCGCGCCCGCCGACGAGCAGCGCGGCACCGGCGAGCTGCGCTACGCGATCATCCGCGAGGCCCGCGACGGCGCGCTGCTGGTCGCGCTGGTGGTGCGCGGCGCGACGTCGGCCGAGCGGCTCGCGGTCGCGGCGCGCGCGATCGCGGCCGCGCCGGGCGTCGCGGGCGTGGTCCGGCTCGACAACGATCGCACCGACGGCGCGCTGGTCGACGGCGCGCCGACCGTGCTCGCCGGGGTCGGCGTCCTCGACGACACCATCGCCGGCGTCGCGGTCTCGCTCGGCGTCACCGAGTTCGCGCAGATCCATCCGGTCCAGGCCGACGCGCTCTACGCCCACGTCGCGGCGCTCGCCGCGCTCGGCCCCGGCCAGCGCGGCGCCGATGTCTACGCCGGCCTCGGCGGCATCAGCTTCGCGCTCGCGGCCCGCGGCGCCGACGTGATCGCGATCGAGCGCGACGCCACCGCGGTCGCGGCCCTCACCGCTGCCGCCCGCCGCGCCGCCCTGCCCGGCCGCATCGACGCCCGGGTCGGCGACGCCGCCTCCCTCGGCGAGCCGGTCGACGCCGTGGTCGTCAACCCGCCGCGCAAGGGCCTGTCGCCCGCCGCGGTCGCCGCCGTCGTCGCGTCGTCGGCGACGCGCCTGGTCTACGTCAGCTGCGGCCCGGCGTCGCTGGCGCGCGATCTCGCGGCGCTGACCGCGGCCGGCTGGCGCGTCGACGCGGTGCAGCCGTTCGATCTGATGCCGGGCACGCCGCAGGTCGAGACCGTCGTGCGCGCGGTGCGCTGAGCGCCGCAAACTGGCGCGCGCGATCATGAGGGCCTAGCGTCGAGGGATGCGCTGGATCGGAGTCGTGCTGCTGGTGGCGGGCTGTGGGGCGAGGACGATCGGATCGAGCCAACCGGATACGGTCACGGATACGGTCACGGATACGGATACGGTCACGGATACGGATACGGATACGGTCACGGATACGGATACGGATACGGAGAACAGGGTCCTGGTCTTCTCGCGACTCCCGGCTCCTCACCTCGCCGCGGCGGCGCCGCTGCCGGCGGCGTCGACGGTCGCGGCGGCGCGCCGCCTGGTCGGCCTTCGCGATCAGCGGCCGCCGCTGACCATCGCCCTCGAGCTCGCCGCGCAGCTCGCCGCGGCGCCGCGCATCCCCGCGCGCACCGAGCTCGAGCTGGTGGTCTGGGCCCAGGATCGCAGCGCGTGGAAGGCGGTGCCCGCGATCGCGCCGGGCGATCTGCTGATCTTCGATCGCGTCGTCGACGACGAGCCGGCGTCGCTGGTCGCGGTCGCCCTCGGCCGCGACGGTCGCGGCGTGATCGAGATGATCTACGTCGCGCGCGGCGTGGTCCGCCGCGGCTTCGTCGATCCGTCGCGCCCGACCCTCGCCCGCGATCGCGATGGCCGCGCCGTCAATACCTACCTCCGCCACGGCGCCGATCAGCCGCCGCGCGGCACGCGCTACCTCGCGGGCGAGCTGTTCGCGGGGGTCGTCACGGCGGCTCGGCCGCGACCTGCGCCTTGAGCGCGTTCAAGTACGTCGACGTCACGTGCCGCACCATCGGCGCGCTCTGGATCCCGAGCACGGCGCCGCCGCGCCCGGGCAGCGCCATGATGCCGTCGGTGTTGGCGCCGATGTACAGCGCCGCCGCCGCGCCGACCTGGGGCGACCAGGTGTCGAGCCACGCCGCCTCGTTGCCGAACGCCGAGCCAGTCCAGCCGGTCAGGCCGACCAGCCGCGCGTAGCGGCTGTAGCGATGGATGCGGGCCTGCCCGTCGGGCGTGCCCGCGGCGCCGAGGTAGTACGCCGACAGCAGGTCGGAGACCCGGCGGCCCGCGGCGTTGGTGGTGTCGTACTGATCGTCCATCACGTAGGCGTCGATGTTGCCGAGCAGATCCTGCGCGGGCGCGAACTCGTCGACCTTGGCCTGCGTCGTCGCGTTGGGGATCGCCATGTTGCCGGCGTTCAGGCCCGCGAACGCGGCCTCGGCGACGACGCTGCCGAGATCGCCGACCCAGGTCGTCGCGGCGAGGTTGCTCGACACCGTCG
>JAYTAJ010000935.1:0-6979 GCA_043737575.1 Myxococcales bacterium
TACGACGCGCCGGTCGACGAGCACGGCAAGCCGGTCTACGCCGACATCCCGACCAAGACCCGCATCTCGCTGCGCATGGAGCAGAAGGTCGTCGTGCAGTACGCGTGCGACGGCCGCAGCTTCGCGCTGTCGGTGCGCGACAGCTTCGGCGGCCTCGAGCGCGCGACCATCCTGCGCTACCTGTACAAGTGCCTGCACTCGGAGCAGCAGATCGATCGCAAGACCGGCGGCGCCGGGCTCGGCCTGTACTTCATCGCGTCGAGCGCGAGCCGGTTCCTGGTCAACGTGCTGCCGGGCGTCGCCACCGAGTGCGTCGTCACCCACAACCTCGAGTCGCCCAAGGTCGAGCTCGAGGCGTTCGGCTACTTTGTCGAGAAGATCGACGCCGCCGGCCGCCTCGCCGCCGGGCCGTCGCGACTCCTGCCCCAGGGCGCCTCGCACCCGGTCGAGCGCCGCGCCCCGGTGGCCCGGGCCCCGCGCGGCATCGTCGCCGGGCTGCTCGCCGCGATCGTGCTGCTGGTCGCGCTGATCGCGCTGGTCGCGTATCCGCGCTTCACCCGACCGCCGCAGACGTCGGTGCGCATCACCACCGAGCCCGGGGGCGCGACGATCGAGCTCGACGGTCGGGTCCGCGGCGTCGCCGCCGACGGCGCGCTGGTGATCACCGGCCTCGAGGTCGGCCGCGCCTATCGAGTCGCGGCGCGGCTCGACGGTCACAGCTCGGCCGAGACCGTGTTCCAGCCGGCCGACGGTCCGCCGACCACCCTCGGGCTGCGCCTGGTGCCGCGCGCGGCGTCGGTCGAGATCGACTCCGATCCGCGCGGCGCCACGGTCTCGGTCGGCGATCGCGAGCTCGGCACCACGCCGGTGACGATCGGCAGCTTCGCGCCCGGCACCGAGGTCCACCTGGTGCTGCGGCGCAACGGCTACGCGCCGGTCGAGCGCACCATCCACGTGCCGGCCGCGGGCGGCGAGGCCCACTTCGCGCAGTCGCTGTCGATCGATCCGCGGTTCGCGTCGCTGCACGTGACGTCGAACCCGCCGGGCGCCGAGGTCTACATCGACGGCCAGCGCGCGCTCGGCCAGGTCACGCCGGTCCGCGATCTGCTGGTCGTCGCCGGCGCGCGCCACCAGGTCACGCTGCGGCTGCCCAAGCACGCCGCGGTCACCGTCGTCGTGACCCCGACCGCGGGCGCGCGCGATCTGCCGATCACCGCCGAGCTGGTGCCGGGCGCGGCGCTGTCCTTGGCCGCCAACGTCGACGCCCGCGGCACCGTGGTCGGGGTCGCCGCCTGCGTCAAGCGGCCGCTGCCGTTCGACTGCCCGGTCGCGGCCGGCCGCTACACCGTCGAGCTGGAGGCGCTGCGGCCGCCCGGCACGGTGCGGCGCGCGGTCGACGTCGCCGACGCCGGCGTCACCGTCGAGGTCGGGTTCGGCACCGTCGAGGCCGGGCCCGAGCACCAGCTGGTGATCGCGGGCGGCAAGAAGGTCCCGCGGGTGTCGCTCGAGGAGGGCAAGCGGTTGGTGAAGGTCGCCGACGCCACCGGGGCGGTCAAGGACGTCGAGGTCAAGGTCGCGGCCGGCAAGGTCACGAAGGTTCCGTGACGCCGGCGCGATCCGTTATCATCGCCGCGTGCGCGTCCCGCTCCTCACCGCGACGATCCTGATCGCCCTCGCGCGATCGAGCGCCGCCGCGCCGGTCGAGACCGTGACGACGCCGTACCCGGGCGTCACCCACGTCGCGTGGACCGACGCCGCCGCGGCCCAGCGCGCCCACTTCGTCGTCCTCGATCTCAGCAACGACTCGCTGACCCTGCGGGTCACGCGCGAGGACGCTCGCGGCCGCACGACGTCGCAGGTCGCGCGCGATCACGGCGCCCAGATCGCGATCAACGGCGATCTGTTCGCGCCCGCCAACTACGTGCCCGACGGCCTCGCGGTCGCCGACGGCGCGACCTGGAGCACCAGCCACGACGACGATCGCGAGGCGGTGTTCCGGTTCGGCAAGATCGTGTCGGGCACCGACGCGCTGATCATCGCGCCCGAGGTGATCGTGACCGAGCTGCCGGCGTTCGCGACCGGGGCGATCGGCGGCCGGCCGCTGCTGGTGCGCGCCGGGCAGATCCCGTCGAGCTTCGACTGCGGCGATCCCGACACCCAGGCCTGCACCCGGACGCCGCGCACCGCGCTCGGCCTGTCGGCGGATCGCCGGACCCTGACGATCGCGGTGGTCGACGGCTGGCAGGCCGGCGGCCTCGGCATGACCGCGGCCGAGCTCGCGGCGCTGCTGGTCGGGCGCGGCGTCCGCGACGCGTTGCTGGTCGACGGCGGCGGCTCGTCGAGCCTGTTCATCGCCAACGAGGGCGCGAACGGCCTGGTCAACCGGCCGTCGGACGGCGTCGAGCGCCCGGTCGCGAACCAGCTGATGATCACGTCGGCCGTGCCGATCACGCGGACCCTGTTCGGCAAGGTCCGCGAGAACGACATCTTTACCGGCACGCCGATCGAGGGCGTGGTGATCCGGCTCGACGACGGCCGCACCGTCACCACCGACGGCCTCGACACCGGCTACTCGTTCCTGGTGCCGATCCGCTACGTCTGCGTCGACGCGACCAAGGCCGGCTACGACCCGGTCCATCAGTGCAAGCAGATGGATCCCAGCATGAGCACCAACTACAACTCGATCGCGATGTACCGATCGGGGACCGGGCCCGACGCTGGCGTCGACGCCGCGGTCGATGCCGCGGGGCCCGCCGACGACGGCGGGGTCGACCCGCGCGACGGCGGCTTTCCCGGCAGCGATGCCGGCGACGATCCCGGGGCGACCGGTGGCTGCTGCCAGACCGGCCACGCGGGCGACGGCCCGATGGCGCTGTTCGGGGCGATCGTGGTATTCGCTTGGATGCGGTCGCGCCGTCGACGATCGCGCTGACGCGTCGCGGATGAGGACCTTCGATCACACCAACGTCTACACCGATGCCGGCGGCGCGCTCATCGAGCGCAGCTTCCGGCTGACGGTGGCGAGCGGGCCCGACGCCGGGCGCCGCCATGTGATCGAGAGCGGCACGACGATGGTCGGCACCCACACCGACAACCAGATCGTGCTGACCGACTCGTCGGTGTCGCGCTACCACCTCGAGCTGCAGATCCGCCGCGAAGGCCTGGTGGTGAAGGATCTCGACTCGACCAACGGCACCCGCCACGAGGGCGCGCGCATCGGCTCGATCACGCTGACCGGCCCGGCCCGGCTCCGCCTCGGCAAGCACACCGAGGTCACGCTCGAGGCCGAGGACGCGCCCGCGCCGATCGGCGAGTACCCGAGCGATCGGTTCGGCGCGGTGATCGGCGCGTCGGCGCCGATGCGCAAGCTGTTCAACATGCTGCAGCGGGTGGCGCCGACCGACGCCACCGTGCTGCTCGAGGGCGAGACCGGGACCGGCAAGGAGGCGATCGCCGAGGCGCTGCACCAGGCGTCGAACCGCGCGACCGGGCCCTACGTCGTCGTCGACTGCGCGTCGATCCCGCGCGAGCTGATCGCGTCGGAGCTGTTCGGCCACGCCAAGGGCAGCTACACCGGGGCGATCAGCGACAAGCGCGGGCTGATCGAGGCGGCGACCGGCGGCACCTTGTTCCTCGACGAGATCGGCGAGCTGCCCCACGATCTGCAACCGCAGCTCCTGCGCGCGCTCGAGAAGCGCGAGGTCCGTCGGGTCGGCGAGACCCGGCCGATCGCGGTCGACATCCGCGTCCTCGCCGCGACCCATCGCGATCTGCGCGCGATGGTGAAGACCGGCGGCTTCCGCGAGGATCTGTACTACCGCCTCGCGGTGGTGCGGTGCGAGGTGCCGCCGTTGCGAGCGCGGCCCGCCGATCTGCCCGCGCTCGCGCGTCACTTCGCCGAGGCATTTGGCCGCTCGGCATGGGAGCTGTCGCCGACGCTGCTGTCGGAGCTGGCGCGCCACGACTGGCCTGGCAACGTCCGCGAGCTGCGCAACGTGATCGAGCGCGCGCTGTCGCTCGGCACCCTCGCGATCGACGACGAGCTCGCGGTGCCGCTGGGCGCCAGCGGCGCGACCGCGACCACCGCCGGCAGCGCCGCCGCCAATCAGGCGATCCTCGACCTGCCGTTCAAGGAGGCGAAGGCGGCGCTGGTCGAGGGCTTCGAGCGCGACTACCTGGTCAATCTCCTGGCGCGTCACCGCGGCAACATCTCGCGGGCGGCGCTCGAGGCCGGGATCGATCGCAACTACATCCACCGGCTGGTGAAGAAGTACGGGCTTGATGTCGAGCGGGGATGAGGAGTCGAGCGGCAAAGCCGCGACGCTCCGAATCTGGAGCCTCCGAGTCGAGCGGCGAAGCCGCGAGGCACGGATCTTCCGTAGTCGAGCGGCAAGGCGCGCGATCGCGATCGCGATCTGCGCCGCCGCGATGGCTGGCTGCAAGTCGAAGGCGAAGCCACCGGCGTCGGGGGTGCCCGGGCTGGCGAGCTGCCGCGAGGCGCTGCGCCGGGCGCCGGCGCTGCCGCCCCACGAGCGGGTCACCACGCTCCTGCGCGGCTGTCCGGTGTGCGGACAGAGCTTCGAGCCGCTGGTGCCGGCCGCCGCCGGCCACGCCGATCTGCAACCGGTGAACCTGCTGATCGCGGCGTGCAAGACCGGCTGCGCGCCGCGCGCGATCGGCCGCTGGCGCAGCCTGCTCGCCGACGCCCTGCCCGGCCAGGGCCTGTTGCGGCCGTGGCGCGCGCTCGGCGAGGACTGCCCGGCGGCGATGCACACCGATCCGTCGACCCTGCGCTACGCCAGCGCGCCGTGGTTCGCGCTCGCGGTGATCGGCGATCGCCTGATCGAGGCGCGGGCGACCATGCCGCCGTCGTCGCAGGTCGATCTCGACGCCGAGCGCGCCGCGATCGCGATCCCGATGCCGCCGTGGACCCAGAACAGCACCGGCCTGATCGTGCCGCCCGGCACCGCGCGCGCGGGCACGCCGTGGCGTCACCTGACGCTGATCGAGCAGTCGTTCATGATCGGCCGCCTCGCGATCGGTCGCCTCGATCGCGCGGGCTGGCAGCTCGAGGCGCCGGGGCCGCCGTACCCGGGCGCCAGGTCGTCGGGCGAGCTGGCGCGCGATCTCGCCGCGCTCGGGCCGGCGCCGAGCATCGTCGATCGGCTCGACGACGTGCTGGTGATCGCGCCACGCGCCGCGCCCGCGGCTCGCGCGATCGACGCGCTGCGCGCCCTCGGCGCCGAGCCGGCCGCGATCGCGATCGCCGTGCCCGAGGCGACCGCGCTGTGGCGCGGCGCGGTCGCGCCCCACGCGCTGCCGATCGGCCCGGCGTCGGGCCCGCGGATCCGGATCGATCTGGCCGCCGCGCGGATCGCCGCGATCGGCGCCGATGGCGCGGTGCGCGCGTCGATGGCGCTGCCGCCGGGCGACACCCTGCGCGCGCGCTGGCAGGCCGCGATCGGCGTCGCCGCGCGCCACCCGATCGAGCTCGGCGGCGCGATGCCCGCCGACCTGCTGGTCGATCAGCTGGTCGAGCTCCTCGACGACGCCGCCGCGGCCGGCGCCACCCAGCTCGCGATCGCGCCGGCCGACGCCGCGTCCACCGCGGCCGATCGCGGCGCCTTCGACGCCGCGGCGATCACCGCCGCCCTCGCACCGTGAACCGACGTCGCGCTTGACGACCGCTCGCCTTACCTCAATCCTTCTGCCGTGAGCCTCCCGCCCCACGACCTCGTCATCCTCGGCGGGGGCATCACGGGCGCCGGCATCGCTCGCGACGCCGCGCTGCGCGGGCTCAAGGTCGCGCTGTTCGAGAAGGGCGACTACGGCTCCGGCACCTCGTCGAAGTCGTCGAAGCTGATCCACGGCGGGCTGCGGTATCTCGAGCACGGCGAGATCGGGCTGGTGTTCGAGAGCGTGAGCGAGCGGCGGGTCCAGACCCGCGTCGCGCCGCACCTGGTGCGCCCGCTCGCGTTCCTGATGGCGATCTACAACGACACCAAGCCCGGCCTCGAGCTGATGAACATCGGGCTGTGGATCTACGACTCGCTCGCGCTGTTCCGCGCGCCGCGCATGCACAAGACCATCCGCGGCGCCAAGGCCGCCAGCGCGATCGAGCCGTGCCTGCGCACCGACGGCCTGCGCGGCGTCCTCGAGTACTACGACTGCGCCACCGACGACGCCCGCCTGGTGCTCGAGAACATCCTCGACGCCCGCGCCCTCGGCGCCGACTGCCGCAACTACACCGAGGTCCGCGCCCTCGAGCGCGACGAGGCCGGCCGCGTCGTCGCGGTGTCGGTGCGTGACGTCCTGACCGGCGCCGAGGAGCGCATCGCGTGCCGCGCGGTCGTCGTCGCCGCCGGGGCGTGGACCGACGAGGTCACCCGCCGCTTCGAGATCCCGGTCGGCCGCGAGCTGCTCCGCCGTACCAAGGGCGTCCACGTCGTCATCCCCCACGAGCGCCTGCCGCTGGCGCGCGCGATCACGATGATCTCGCCGGTCGACGGCCGCGTGATGTTCGCGATCCCATGGCGCGAGCGCACCGTGATCGGCACGACCGACACCGACTTCGTCGGCTCGGCCGACGACGTCCACGCCGACACCGACGACGTCCGCTACCTGTGCGACAGCGCCAACGGCTACTTCCCGCACGCGCAGGTGCAGCCGTCCGACGTGATCGCGACCTGGGCCGGGCTGCGGCCGCTGATCCGCGCCGAGGACGGCGGTGCCGAGTCCGACGTGTCGCGCGAGCACGAGATCTTCGTGCGCGACGACGGCCTCATCATCATCGCCGGCGGCAAGCTCACCACCTACCGCCGCATGGCGGCCCAGGCCGTGCGCACCGCCGTGAAGTGGCTACGCGAGCACGACGACGTCTTCGACGCCGCCGGCCGCGATCGCGCCCACACCAAGCACCGGCCCCTGCCCGGCGGCGATCACACGAGAGCGCCGACCTCGCCGGCGTCGCCGCCATCGG
>JAYTAJ010000936.1:0-3056 GCA_043737575.1 Myxococcales bacterium
GCGACGTTGTCCAAGCGGGTGTGGTGTGGCGCGTCTCGTCGCGCGTGCCGAGGCGGGAAGCGCGGCACTCCACACCCGCGGCACAACCCACAGGCGCCCGCCTCCGCCGCCCCCGCACCCGCTGCCCGAGCGCCGACCAACCGACGCGCTTGACGTAACGCAGCGCGTCGGTCATAACTGAATGACGGTTCATTCACCGACCGTCGCTCAGAGCTGTACCCGCCGGAGGTTTCGATGTCCCAGCCGATCAACCGCTACAAGGCCGACCTGCGCGACGTCCGCTTCGCCCTGTTCGAGCAGTTCAAGCTCCAGGACATCCTCGGCAAGGCGCCCTACGCCAACTGGGGCCGCGAAGAGGTCGAGACGGTGCTCGAGGAGATCTACGCCTGGTCGAAGACCGAGCTCGGTCCGCTCAACGCGATCGGCGATGCCGAGGGCTGCAAGCTCGAGAACGGCAAGGTCAAGACGCCCGAGGGCTTCAAGCGCGCGTGGAAGTCGCTCTACGACGTCGGCTGGCGCCGCCTGTCGGTGCCGGAGCGGTTCGGCGGCCAGGACGGCCCGTTCACGCTGCACGCGGTCGCCGAGGAGATCATGTGCGGCGCCAACGTCGCGTTCAACATGTATCCCGCGCTCACGCAGGGCGTCGCCGACGTCGTCCAGAACTTTGGCACCGAGGAGCAGATCGCCGCGTACGGCGGAAAGCTCCACGACGGCACCTACGCGGCGACGATGTGCCTGACCGAGCCCCACGCGGGCTCCGACGTCGGCAGCGCGCTGACCAAGGCGGCGGCGCTCGGCGGCGGCAAGTACAAGATCCGCGGCACCAAGATCTTCATCTCGGGCGGCGATCACGATCTGTCGAAGAACATCCTGCACCTGGTGTTGGCGCGCACCGACGACGCGCCGCCTGGCACCAAGGGCCTGTCGCTGTTCATCGTCCCGCGCGATCGCCCCGACGGCACGTCGAACGACGTCAAGGTCGCGTCGATCGAGCACAAGATGGGGATCCGCGCGTCGGCGACCGCGGTGCTCAACTTCGGCGACGACGACAACTGCATCGGTGAGCTGGTCGGCCTGGCGGAGCAGAAGGGCATGTCCCAGATGTTCCACCTGATGAACTACGCCCGCATCGGCGTCGGCGTGCAGGGCCTGGCGGTGGCGTCGTCGGCCTACCTCAACGCGGTCGACTACGCGAAGGACCGCAAGCAGGGCCCGTCGATCAAGCAGTGGAAGGACGCGTCGGCGCCGCGGGTCGCGATCATCGAGCACCCCGACGTGCGCCGCATGCTGATGGACATGAAGTCGAAGGTCGAGGGCATCCGCGCGCTGATCATCAAGCTGACCTTGCACATCGACAAGGCCAACGCGACCGCCGACGACGAGGCGGCGCAGGCGTACCACCAGGGTCAGGTCGATCTGCTGGTGCCGCTGGTGAAGGCGTACGGCTCCGATCAGGCGTTCCAGGTCTGCGCGACCGCGATCCAGACGCTGGGCGGCGCGGGCTACCTGAAGGATCATCCGATCGAGCAGTACTGCCGCGACGCCAAGATCTTCTCGATCTACGAGGGCACCAACCACATCCAGGCCCTCGACCTGGTCGGCCGCAAGCTCGGCCAGCGCGGCGGCGCCAACCTGCAGGCGTTCATCAAGGACGTGCAGGCGTTCGCGACGACGCACAAGGAGCACGCGATCTACCAGGACGCGGCGGCGACGCTCGGCGCCGCGGCCGACGCGGTGCTGTCGACGGCGATGCGGTTCCTCGGCTGGTTCGGCGGCGGCAAGATGGAGATGGTGCCGCTCGCCGCCAATCGCTTCCTCGAGATGATGTCCGAGACCGCGATCGGCTGGCTCTTGCTCGACGCCGCGGTGATCGCCGACGCCGCGGCGGCGGCCTTGCCCGCCGATCACGCCGATCGCGCCTTCTATACCGGCAAGCGCTACGCGGCGCTGTTCTACGCCGCGAACGTGGTCGCGACGGTGCCGGGCAAGGCGGTGCTGGTCGGCAAGGAAGACCGCACACCGATCGAGATCCCGACCGAGGCGTTCGCGACGGTGTGATCACGCCGCGGCGCGGGCGGGCGCGGCGTAGTGGCCGCGGGCCCAGGCGACGGTGGCGGGCAGGGCGTCGCGCCATGGCGTCGCGGCGGTGCCGAAGGTGGTGCGGAAGCGGCGGTCGTCGAGGATGAACGGCGCGCGCCACTGATAGGTCATCTCGGCGATCTCGCGCAGCATCGGCGCGAAGACCCCGAGGCCGCGGAGCAGCCACGGCGGGACGCGGATGGTGGCGAGGTCGGTGCCGAGGGCGCGGCCGACCTCGGCGATGAGCGCGCGGGTCGACTGCGCGGGGTTGACCGGCAGGTGCCAGAGCTGGTTGCGGGCGCGGGGATCGGTGCCGAGCGTGACCAGGCCGTCGGCGACGTCGGGGACGTAGCTGTACGAGTGCGGTTGATCGGGATCGCCGAAGACCTCGCCGGGCTTGCCGGCCAGCGCGCGCGGCCAGAAGCGATCGCCGAACACCGCGGCCAGGGTGGCGCCCGGGCCGATGAAGTCGCTGGCGCGGCCGATCGTGACCGCGATGCGATCGCGCGCGGCGATCAGCGCGGCGGCGGCGCGGGCCCGCAGCTCGCCCTTGCGCGAGCACGGCGCGATCGGCGCGTCCTCGGTCATCACGCCGTCGGGCGCGCGGCCGTACATGTACAGGTTGTCGAGGACGACCAGGTCGGCGCCCGCGGCGGCGGTGGCGTCGATGACGGCGTGGGTGAGGGGCATGAGCTGCGTCGCCCACGCGGTGTAGATCGGGTTGACGCAGTGGTAGACCACCGCGGCGTCGCGCAGCGCGGCGGCGGCGGCGATGGGATCGAGGACGTCGGCGGTGACCGCCTCGACGCCGGGCGCGACCTCGGCGCCGAAGCGACCGCGGCGGACCAGGCGGACCGGGAGGCCGCGCGCGACCAGGCGGCGGGCGACGAGAGGGCCGATCTGACCGGCACCGAGGACGACGTGGACATTGGCGGTGGACATGCGGCAATGATGGGCGTTGCACGACCACGGCGAAA
>JAYTAJ010000937.1:0-15903 GCA_043737575.1 Myxococcales bacterium
CCGAAGACGTTCTTCGATCCGACCGTCGACGGCGATCCCGACGGCGCCGGGACCCTGTCGTGCGGCGGCTGCCACGCCCTCGATCCCAACGCCAACGCCGGCCTCACCACCAAGCCCGGCTTCTTCGGCTCCAACACGCTGTCGGCCGAGGTCGGCGCCCTCATCAACGTGAAGACGCCGCACCTGCGCAACCTGTATCAGAAGGTCGGCAAGTTCGGCTTCCCCGCGGCGCCGGTGTGGTTGCCGTCGCCGGGCCAGGGCGTGTTCCGCGGCGAGCAGGTGCGCGGCTACGGCTTCACCCACGACGGCGGCTTCGACACCACGCTGACGTTCAGCTTCGCGCCGAACTTCGGCAAGGGCCTCGCCGATCCGGCCGAGCCGGTCACGATCTTCCCGCCGTTCCTCAACATCCAGATCAACAACCCCGAGGGCCTGTCGGTGCTGCCGGCCGGGATCCCGGTCCACGAGGCGCTCGACGACTACATGATGGTCTTCGAGTCGAACTTCGATCCGATCGTCGGCCAGCAGGTGACGCTGACCGAGGACAACGACGACGACGCCGACCCGCGCGTCGATCTGCTCCTGGCCCGCGCCCGCGAGGACGAGTGTCAGGTGATCGCCTTCGCGATCGGCAACGATCGCAGCGAGGGCTTCCTCTACAACGGCAGCGTGTTCTTGCGCGACCGCGCCGGCCGGCCGCCGCTCACCGACGCGCAGCTCCGCCACCGCGCCGACGACGGCGACGGCGTCACCTACACCTGCGTGCCGAAGGGCAACGGTCGCCGCCTCGCCCTCGATCGCGACCTCGACGGCACCCTGAACGGCAACGAGTAGGCGTCAGCGGGCAGGGCGGCGGGGCGGATCGACAGCGGCACCGCGGCGCGCACCATATATAGGTGCAGCGCGCCGTGTCGCGCGCGGGTCGCATGGGAATAGCGGTGGGGGGCGTCCAGTTGACATGGCGCCGCGCCGAGCTTAAACCCACATGCGTTACCTGGGCCCGGAGCTGCTCCGCACTCACGGGCGTCAACGTGAATATCCGCGCATTCTCCGAGGCTGTATGTCCGATCGCTTGAGCGAAGAAGTAGCTCGCTTCCAGGGCAAGTTCACCGCGCTGCGCGCCGAGGTCGGCAAGGTGCTCGTCGGCCAGGACGACCTGCTGCAGCGCTTGCTGCTCGGCCTCCTCGCCGGCGGCCACGTGCTGCTCGAGGGTGTGCCCGGCCTCGCCAAGACCCTGGCGGTGCGCACGCTGGCCGAGGCGCTCGACGGCGTGTTCTCGCGCATCCAGTTCACGCCCGACATGCTGCCGGGCGACGTCATCGGCACCCAGGTCTTCAACCCGCGCGAGGGCACCTACTCGGTGAAGAAGGGGCCGGTCTTCGGCAACTTCGTCCTCGCCGACGAGATCAACCGCGCGCCCGCCAAGGTGCAGTCGGCGCTGCTCGAGGCGATGCAGGAGCGCCAGGTCACGCTGGGCGAGCACACCTTCAAGCTCGCCGAGCCGTTCCTGGTCCTCGCGACGCAGAACCCGATCGACCAGGAGGGCACGTATCCCTTGCCCGAGGCCCAGCTCGATCGCTTCATGCTGAAGGTCCGCGTCGGCTACCCGAGCAAGGACGACGAGGTCAAGATCCTCGATCGCATGGCCGGGACCGGCGCGGAGCCGACCGCGGGCAAGGCGATGACGTGCGAGGAGCTGCTCGGCGCCCGCGACGTGGTGCGGCAGATCTTCGTCGACGACAAGGTCAAGCGCTACGCGGTCGAGCTGGTCAACGCGACCCGCGATCCGCGCGGGGCCGGGCTGCCGCAGCTGGCGCCGCTCCTCGACAACGGCGCGTCGGTGCGCGGCTCGATCTCGCTGATCAAGGTCGCGAAGGCGGCGGCGCTGCTGGGCGGTCGCAGCTACGTCAGCCCTCACGACGTCAAGTCGATCGCGGTCGACGTGCTGCGCCACCGCATCTTGCCCAGCTACGAGGCCGAGGCCCAGGGCAAGACCGCCGATCATCTGGTCGCGCAGATCCTCGAGAACGTAGCCGTTCCCTGATGAAGCGCGTGAGGCCTTCCACCCTTCTCAGGTTCCCTTCGGGAACCCTCAATAGTCTCTGTGTTGCCCGCTGAGCTGGCCCGCGAGGTCAAGCGCATCCAGTTCGTCACCGGACGCCAGGTGGCGAACGTGATGGCGGGCGCGTACCTGTCGGTCTTCAAGGGCCGCGGCATGGAGTTCGACGAGGTCCGTCCGTACGTGCCGGGCGACGACATCCGCACCATCGACTGGAACGTCACCGCGCGCACCGGTGAGCCGTTCGTGAAGACGTACGTCGAGGAGCGCGAGCTGACGGTGATGCTCCTGTGCGACGTCAGCCACTCGCAGGATTTCGGATCGGGCGCGCGGTCGAAGCTCGAGGCTGCGGTCGAGCTGTGCGCGCTGCTCGCGCTGTCGGCGGTCGAGAGCGGCGACAAGGTCGGCCTGCTGTTGTTCCACGGCGCCGCCGACACGTACATCCCGCCGCGCAAGGGCGACAAGCACGCCTTGCGGATCATCCGCGAGGTGTTCGCGCGCGGCCGCGAGGCGCCGGGCGCGACGTCGCCGCGCTGGGATCCGACCGAGCTGCCACGCCGGGTGTGGAAGTGGTTCCGCGGGCTGCGCGACGCCACCGCGCGGGCGCCGCGGCGCGCGACCAGCATCGCCGCCGGCCTCGAGTTCTGTCGCCGGGTGCTGCCGCGCCGCGCCGTGGTGTTCCTGGTGTCGGACTTCCTCGACGACGGCTACCTCGAGGTGCTGCGCCACGCCAACCGCAAGCATGACGTGATCGCGGCGCTGGTCAGCGATCCGCGCGAGCAGGCGTTCGTGCCCGCGGGGCTGATCACCCTCGAGGACGCCGAGACCGGCGCGACCCGGCTGGTCGACACCCGGTCCGACGCCTACCGCGCGCGGGTCGCGTCCGACCACGCGGCGCGGATGGTGCGGCTCACCGATGCGCTGCGCTCGAGCGGCGTCGATCTGCTGCGGATCGACGCCAGCGGCTCGGTGGTCGATCCGCTGCTGCGGTTCTTCCGCGAGCGGCAGCGGAGGTCGCGGCGATGACGGCGCGCATCGCGGTGCTCGTGTTCGCGCTCGCGTGGCTCGGGTGCGGCGGCCAGCGTGGCGCCGATGATCAGCGGCCGTCGGGCCCGCCGCCCGAGGCGGTCACCAAGCACAGCGAGAACGGGCCGGTCAAGGCGACCGTGAAGGTGTGGCCGCCGTCGCCGTCGCTCGGCGATCCGCTGCACCTCGAGCTGACGATCGAGGCCGCGCCCGGCGTGACGGTCGAGGCGCCGTTCGAGGACGAGGGCCTCGGCCGCTTCAACGCGATCGGCTGGACCCACGACACCACGCGGCGCGACGACGGCGGCACCGTCGAGGTCCAGCGCTACACCCTCGAGCCACCCGGCAGCGGCAAGCACCGCATCCCGCCGTTCCGGTTGCTGGTCACCGACGCGCGATCGGGCTCGACCAGCAGCGCCGCGACCGAGCTGCTCACCGAGGAGATCCCGCTGACGATCGCGCCGGTCGATCCGGCGCGCGCGAGCGAGCCGCTGGCCCCCGCGCGCGGCGCGCTGCCGTTGCGAGTCGGCGCGGTGCCGCGGTGGATGATCGCGGTCGCGATCGGGCTCGGCCTCGGCCTGATCGTCGGCACCGTCGTGCTGGTCCGCACCACCCGGCGCCACCGCGCGATCCGCGCGCGGATCTCGGCGTACGAGCTCGCGGTGCGTCGGCTGGCGGCGCTCGAGCGCGGCGGTGCGCCCGAGGAGCCCGACCTCGACGGCTGGTTCGTCGAGCTGTCGGCGATCGTGCGGCGCTACCTCGAGGAGCGCTACCACGTCCGCGCCCCCGAGCTCACGACCGAGGAGTTCATGCAGGTCGCGCGGCGCGCCGCCGGCCTCAGCGCCGAGCATCGCGAGCTGTTGAGCGCGTTCCTCGAGCGCTGCGATCGCGTCAAGTTCGCCGGCTACCGCCCCGATCCGACCGAGTCGCTCGCGACCCTCAAGGCGGCGCGCGCGTTCATCGAGGACACCCGGCTGCGCGAGGTGGCGGCGTGACGTTCTTCGGCGTCCAGCTCGCGCATCCGGCCTACCTCCTGGTCGCGATCGTCGTCGTGCCGATCGTGCTGTGGTCGCGCCGCGCCGCGGGCCGCGTGGTGTTCTCGTCGCTGCAGACCCTGCCGCACGGCTCGACCTGGCGGACCCAGCTGGCGTGGTTGCCCGACGCGCTGCTCGGGCTCGCCGCGCTCGCGCTCGCGGTCGCGCTGGCCGGGCCGCGCCAGGGCGACGAGGCCCACCGCATCCGCCGCGACGGCATCGCGATCATGATGGTGGTCGACAACTCCGGCTCGATGGCGGCGCTCGATCTGTCGGAGGGCGCGGTCGAGCTGACCCGGCTCGACGCGGTCATGCGCGTGTTCGATCAGTTCGTCCACGGCGGCGGCGGCCTGCGCGGTCGGCCCGACGACGCGATCGGGCTGGTGTCGTTCGCGCGCTACGCCGACAGCCGCAGCCCGCTCACGCTCGATCACGACAACCTCAGCACCGCCGCCAAGCAGGTCGTGCTGGTGACCGATCCCAACGAGGACGGCACCGCGGTCGGTGAGGGCCTGGCGCAAGCGGTCGAGCGCCTGCGCGCCGCGCCGCAGCCGAGCAAGGTCGCGATCGTCCTCACCGACGGCGTGTCGAACGCGGGCGAGATCTCGCCGCTCGCCGCCGCCAACCTCGCGAAGGACGCGGGGGTGAAGGTCTACACCATCGGCGCCGGCACCAACGGCCGCGCCCCGGTCCGGTTGCGCGACGCCGACGGCAACACCTGGCTCGACTCGCAGCCGGTCCGCATCGACGAGGCGACGCTGGGCGAGGTCGCGACCACCGCGGGCGGCCGCTACTTCCGCGCCACCGACGCCAAGGGCCTGCGCGAGATCTACCGCGAGATCGATCGGCTCACGCGCAGCAAGATCGCCGAGGCCCAGTACTCCGACTACCGGCAGTTCTACGGCTACTTCGTCATCCTCGCGATGCTGGCGATCGCGATCGCGGTGACGTTGCGGGCGTCGCTGTTGCGGAGGTTGCCCTGATGTTGCCGCACGTCGAATGGGTCCACCTGGGGGCGATCCACCTGACCTGGATCGTGCTCGCGCTGATCGGCGGCTGGATCGTCCTCGAGCTGCGCGGCCGCGACGCCCTCGAGCGGTTCGTGTCGCCGGTCATGCAGCGGCGCCTGGTGGTGCGGCCGAGCACGACCCGCGCGATCGTCCGGGTCGCGCTGTGCGGCGTGGCGCTGCTCGCGTGCGTCGGCGCGCTGATGCGACCGCAGAGCGAGGGCCGCACCGACACCGTGGTGGGCTCGGCGTTCGCCGCCGACGTGATGATCGTGCTCGACGTGTCCAAGAGCATGCTCGCCGAGGACGTCGCGCCCAATCGCCTGGCCCGCGCCCGCGCCGAGATCAGCGAGATGGTGCGGCAGCTGCCCGGCCACCGCGTCGGGCTGGTCGGCTTCGCCGGCCGCGCCGTGCTGTTGTGCCCGCTCACCGCCGACCACAGCTTCTTCAACCTGGTGCTGCGCGGCGTCGATACCCGCAGCGTGTCGCGCGGCGGCACCCGGATCGGCGAGGCGCTGCGGGTCGCGACCAAGGCGTTCCCGACCGGCCCGGGCGCCAAGCTGGTCGTGCTGATCACCGACGGCGAGGATCACGAGAGCTATCCGATCGAGGCGGCGAAGGTCGCGAAGGGCGAGGGCGTGCGCATCATCGCGGTCGGCCTCGGCAGCGAGACCGGCAGCCCGATCATGCTGACCGATCCGACCTCGGGCGCGAAGACCCAGCTCACCCACGATGGCCAGCCGGTCCTGTCGAAGCTCGACGGTGAGACCCTGCGGCAGATGACCAGCGAGACCGGCGGTGCCTACGTGCCGGCCGGGACCTCGGCGCTCGATCTGAAGTCGATCGTGCGGCAGAACGTGACGCCGATCTTGCGCGCCGAGGCCGATCGCACCAGCCGCCGCATCCCGGCCGAGCGATTCGGCTGGTTCGTCGTCGTCGCGCTGATCGCGCTCTGCACCGCGGCGGCGATCGGCTCGCGGGCCGGGAGGCCGTCATGAGATCGATCGCGATCGTCGTCGCGCTGTGCGGCGTGCTCGGCTGCGGCGAGGTCCGCGCCCGCGAGGCCCGCGAGCGCTACAACGTCGGCGTCGCGGCGCTCACGGCCGGCAAGCTCGATGACGCCGAGCAGGCGTTCCTGGCCGCGCGCGATCGCGCCGGCTTCGACGACGAGGTCCGGTTCCGCGCCGCGTTCGATCTCGCCGCGGTGTCGATCGCGCGGGCCGAGGCCGCGGCCGCCGCGCAGCCGCCCGACCCGACCAAGGCGGTCGCCGCCTACGAGCAGGCGCGGAGCTGGCTGTCGGACGCGGTCCGCCGCCGCCCCAAGGACGTCGATGCCCGCGCCAACCTCGAGCGCGTCGAGGCGCGCTTGCTGGCGTTGATCGACGAGGCCAACCAGGGCGAGAACGGCCTCGAGCGTCGCCTCGATCGCGCGATCGCGACCCAGCGCGGGCTGCGCGACGCCGCGCGCGGGCTGTGGGCGAACCAGGCCGCGGCCGGCGGCGATCCGCTGGCGGCGAAGGACGCGTTCGAGGGCGCCGCGACCCAGCAGCGCACCCTCGCCGCCGAGACCGGCGTGATCGCCGATCTCGCGGGCGACGAGATCACCGCCATCGGCGGCAAGAAAGAGGAGGAGCGCTCCGACGAGGAGAAGGTGCGCCTGGTCCAGCTGAAGAACCTCGACCTGTACGTCGAGGACGCCCGCAAGGCGATGACCGACGCCCGGCGCAACCTCCACGAGCTGCGCGGCGAGCTGGCCCACGAGCGCACCGCGGTCGCGCTCGAGTCGTTGAAGCGCGCGCGCGAGCAGCTGCTCGATCCGATCACGGTGCTGCAAGGGGTCGCGACCGACGAGGCCCAGCTCGGCGCGTACCTCGGCGCGCTCGCCGAGCTGGCGCAGCCCGGGCGCGACGCCGCGGCGATCCCGGCGTGGCTCACCGCCAAGGAGCTGGGCGGCGAGCAGATCGATCTGCGGGCCCGCCTCGAGGAGGTGAAGGCACGCCTCGACGCCGCGCTGCAGGCGCCGCCGCCCGCCGCCGATGAGCCGCCCGATCCCAAGGCCGCCGACGCCGAGAAGATCCGCGCGCAGATCGCCGCTGCGATGCCCGCGATCGAGGAGGCCAGCGCGGCGATGCAGCAGGCCAGCGATGCGCTGTCGGCCGAGGACGTCGCGGGCGGCACCGCGGGCGCGCGCGCGGCGGTGCTGGCCCTGGCCCGCGCGATCGAGCAGTTCCTGGCGCTGCGCCAGCTGATCGACGTCGCGCTCGCCGATCAGCGCGGCGTGGTCGCCGCGATCACGCCGCCGGCCGAGGGCGCCGCGATCGATCCGAAGGCGCTGTCGGCGCGCGACCGCGCCAAGCTCGTCGACGACAGCGTCGTCAAGAACCGCGCTCGCCTCGCCCGCATGCAGCGCATGATCGCCGACGAGCTCGCGACGGCGACGCAGCCGCCCGATCCGTCGCAGCCCCCGCAGCCGGGCGCGCCCGATGCGGCCCAGGCCGCCGAGCAGGCCAAGCAGCTCTACGCCGCCGCCGAGGCGCTGCGGGTCGAGGCCGACGCCGCGCTCGCCGCGCTCGCGACCGTCGCGGCGGGCGGCAAGGGCGTGCCCGCCCTCGAGTCGGCGACCGTCGCCGAGACCAAGCTGGTCGAGATGCAGAAGCTGTTCTTCTCGGTCATCGAGCACCTGCAGCAGCTGGTGCGCGAGCAGGGCGAGACCCGCGACGACACCGAGGTCGCCCAGACCGAGGACGACGTCGGCCGCGCCGCGCGCCTGCCCGACCTGATCGGCCGCGAGTCGCAGCACGCCGAGCTGGCCGAGGCGATCGCGTCGGCGCTCGCCGCCCAGGCCGACGCCGCCAACCAGCAGGGCGGCGCCGCGCCCGCGCCAGGCGGCGGTCCATCGCCCGCGGCGCTCGGTCAGGCCGCCGGCGAGGTGCGCAGCGGCCTCGGGTCGATGCAAGATGCGGTCACCACGTTGACCCAGGCACGCGATCAGGCCCAGCAGATGAGCTACGACATCGGACCCGCCCTCGCGGCGCAGCAGACCGCGATCGAGCATCTCGAGAACGCGCTGCGCTTGCTGTCGCCGCCGCCGCAGCAGAACGATCAGCAGCAAGATCAGCAGAAGCAGGATCAACAGAAACAAGATCAGCAGAAACAAGATCAGCAGCAGCAGAGCGCCGAGCAGCAGCTGCGTCAGGTCCGCGAGCGCGAGGCCCAGCGCGAACGTGAGAAGCGCGAGCGCGAGCGTCAGCAGCACGGCGACGATCCCGTGGACAAGGACTGGTGATGCGCGGCGCTCGATCGCTCGGCCTCGCGGTCGCGGCGCTGGTGTGCGTCGTCGCGTCGACCGCGCACGCCCAGGGCGCACCTGGCGGTCGCTACCAGCTCGGCGGCGACGCCTACGTCGGCGCGCCGTTCATCCTCGCGATCGTCGTCGACGGGCTCGCCGAAGATCCGGCGCCGAGCGTGCCGTCGCTGACCGTGCCCGGGCTGTCGATCGTCGCCGCCGGCTCCGACTTTCGCGGCGGCTTCGCGGTCACCGTCAACGGCCGCCGCATGCAGCAGGGCGCGGGCACCTGGGTCATCACCTACCGCGTCACCGCCGACAAGGCCGGCGGCTACGAGCTGCCCGCGACCACGGTGACGCAAGGATCGACCCAGGCGCCGATCCGCGGCGGTCGGCTCGACGTCGTCGATCTGCCCGCGACCAACGACATGGTGATCGGCGTCAGCCTGCCCGGTCGCGCGGTCTACGTCGGCGAGACCTTCCCCGCCGAGATCGAGTGGCTGCTGCGCAAGAATCCATCGCAGCAACAGTTCGCGGTGCCGCTGCTCGCGATGGACTCGACGCTGGTCGTGTTCGCGCCGCCGCCGAAGAACCCGCGCCAGACCCTCGACTTCGCCACCGACAAGGGCGCGGTGAAGCTCGGCTTCGAGCAAGATCGCGTCACCCGCAACGGTCAGACCTACGATCGGCTGCGGTTCCCGATCCTGATCACGCCACGCAAGGTCGGCGCGATCGCGATCCCGCCGGCGCAGGTGGTCGCCGCGCTCGAGGTCGGTCAGGGCCGCGACGCGTTCGGTTTTCCGTCCGCGCGCAGCGAGCTCTACCGCTCGACCGATCAGCCGCGCACGCTCGAGGTCCGCGCCGTGCCCGAGACCGACAAGCCGCCGAGCTTCGCGGGTGCGGTCGGCGGATCGTTCTCGATCACCGCGCGGGCGTCGCGCTCGGTGGTGCAGCTCGGCGAGCCGGTCGATCTCGACCTGACGGTGAAGAGCGATCAGCGCCTCGACGCGATCGGGCTGCCGCCGCTCGACGGTCCCGGTGGGCTGCCCAAGGCCCGCTTCGCGGTGCCCGCCGATCCGCCGATCGGCGAGCTGTCCGAGGACGGCCTGACCAAGACCTTCAAGGCCTCGGTCCAGGTGATCAGCGGCGACACCACCGAGATCCCGGCGATCGCGTTCTCGTACTTCGATCCGACCAAGACCACCTACCAGACCATCCACACCGATCCGATCGCGCTGTCGGTGAAGGGCGGGACCGTCGTCGGTGCCGCCCAGGTCGTCGGCACCAAGCCGACCGGCAGCGGCGCGCCGCCGTCGACCGACCCGGCGGCGCCGTCGGTGTCGCTGGCCGGCGTCGATCTCGCGCTGTCGGCGCCCGGCGCCGGCGGCGGCGGCCTGCCGCGCGATCTGTTGTGGGCGCTGGTCGCGCTCCTCTACGTGGTGCCGCTCGGGTTCCTCGCGCTGCGGACCGTGCGCGGCCGGACCCGAGCGCGGCGCGAGGTCGCGGGCGAGGTGAAGATCGCGCTGCAGGCGCTCGCCGCCGAGCTCGAGCGCAGCCGCACCAGCCCCGCCAAGGACGCCGCGGTCGCGCTGCCGCGAGCGCTCACCGCGGCGGCCCGCGCCCTCGGCCGCACCGTCGACAGCGCGCTGATCGCGCGGATCGAGAACGCCGGCTTCGCGCCCGGCGCCGGCGGCGATCCGCTGCCCGCCGAGCTGCGCGCCGAGCTCGCGAACGTGATCGAGGACTGGACCCGCGATGCCCGCCGCGGCAACGCGGCCTCGGCCGCCGCGGTGGTGCTGCTCGTGCTCGCCGTCGCCGCGCCGTCGCCCGCCCACGCCGATCAGTCGCTCGCGCTCGGCCGCGCCGACTACCAGGCCGCCCTCGACGCCACCGATCCCGCCGCCAAGCAGCGCCACTTCGCCGCCGCCGCCGCCGCGTTCACCCGCGCCGCGCGGACCCAGCCGTCGGCCGCGCTCTACGCCGATCTCGGCAACGCCGCGCTCGGCGCGGGCGATCTCGGCGGCGCGGTGCTCGCCTACCGCCGCGCCCTCGCGCTCGACGCCAGCGACGGCCGCGCCCAGCGCAACCTCGCCTGGGTCCGCGGTCGCCTCCCGACCGAGCTGCGCCCCGCCTCGTCGAGCGCGACCGAGACGCTGTTCTTCTTCACCAGCTGGTCGCGCGATCGCCGCCTCGTCGTCGGCGCCCTCGGCTTCGCGATCATGCTGCTGGTGATCACGCCCTGGGGCGGCCGTCGCCGCCGCGCCCTCGCGCCGTTCGCCGCCGTCGCCGGCCTGGTCTGGATCGCGATGAGCGTGTCGATGCTGTTCGAAGATCGCCACGGCGACGACGTCGTCGTCATGCAGTCCATGGTGCTGCGCACCGCCGACAGCGCCGGCGCCCCCGCCGCCCGCGTCACGCCGCTCCCCGCCGGCGCCGAGGCCACGCTCACCGAGCGCCGCGACGACTGGGTCCGCCTCCGCCTCGCCAGCGGCACCACCGGCTGGCTCCCCGCCGCCGCCGTCGAGCGCGTCGCCCGCTGACGATCAGTGGAGATTGACCTCCCAGTCCTCAAAGGCTGGCTCGACGACGTAGCCCGACTCGACGTAGCTGCGGATGTACTGCGCGGCGCGGCGCTCCGCCGCCTTGGCATTCAGCACCCGACCCGTCTCGTCGAGCTCGAGCACGTTCACGAAGATCGCGTAGGTCTGCTCCAGCGCGCTCGGCTCCTCGAAGATGCAGCCGTAGTCGATCCCCTCGAGCAGCGGCAGGCCCACGGTCCGGTTCGCGATCCAGAACGAGAACATCCGGATCGCGTGGCTCACCTCATGACTCAACCTGACCATGCATCGACGATACCCGCGAAGTTGTGGCCGGAACGCGGGATGCGCAGCCCGGCCTCGATCAGTCCAAGTTCTCGATCTCATCGACCCAGAGCAGCCTGACGTCATTCAGCGGTCCGTACTCCGGCCGCCCCTTCACGCGCACGCGACGGTCGACGAGCTGCTTCGCGTCCTGCTCGCCTAGCTCGTGGGCGCAGCGGATGCCTTCCGGAAAGCCGTCGACGTTGCGGATCTCGAACCGTGAAGCGTCCAGATCGAGCTCTCGTACGGTGCCTACGAACGTCTTGCTCTCCAGCGCCAAGCGAAGCTGTGTCGCGGTTGGGGGCTGAGCCATCAGGCGCCGCGCGTGGCGGCGGGTCTCCGTCGTCAGCGACACGGGCTTGTCGATGTTGCGGCCAAGTAGATCGATCTCGGTGATTCCGGCCTGCCCGGATGGTGAGAGCTGACGAACGGCGGCGACCGCCATGTCGCGCTCGGCGGGGTCCTTGAAGCGCTTCGCGAGTGCGTCGAGCGGCTCGTCGGCGGCAACGAGGGCGCTGGCGGCAGCGATCGAGGCGACCGCCTTTCGTGTCGAGGCGGCATCTACATCGTCGTCCGTGGAGAAGCCGAGGTAGAGGCTACCCTCGGCGAGACCGACGAAGCCTAGATCGAGCGCCGACGGTACGCGGACCGTCGTTACACCTCCGAGTTGCTTCGCCAGCCGCGTGACTTGATCGCGCGTTCCACCGAGCAGGCGCGTGAGGACCGAGACCCGAGGCGTTGGTCCCGACGCCGCGGGGCCACGCACATGGAGCAGCAGATCCGACTCGTCGGCGAGCCGCGCCAGCGGAAGGTCACGCTGGTACATCTCGTCCAGCAACTGCCGATACGGCCGGACCAGGAATTCTGACGCGGTGGCATCGACGCCCGAGCTTTCAGCCCAGCGCGCTGCTGCGAGAAGCCGGTCCTGGATGAACCGGATCTGCTCGCGTGCGACTGCGTCGAAGGTATCGGTGGTCAAAACGACACCTCGACGACTCCACGTAGTTGCCGCGGACCGACTCCTCGCAGGAGCGCATCCTCGGTCTTCAGCTTCTGAAAGAAGGTGGCCATGCCGTCGAGGCTCGGCTCGATGAACAGGTCGATCGCGAACTTCGCTTTCACATCGGGGTTGTCCAACTTGAGGTAGTCGGAATGACCCATGAGCCCTTTCAACCTCGCGCCAGGAAGAATGAGCACGGCGTCGATGTCGTTTGGGGCCGCCTTGTCCGTGACGAAGCTGCCATCGATCACGATCGAGGTGAACAGGCGGAACGACCGTGCGACGTCGAGGAACGCGCAAAGATTCGTGTACAGGGCGGCGCGGGTGTCGTTCGCACGTCCGAAGGCAACCTCGACTTCGCCGAGCGTTGCGGGATGGATTCCTTCGGGCAAGAGCCCGACGGAATTGAGTGCGGGGATGGCCACGGGCGAGGACCTTACCGCGAGTCGGTCCGATTTGGCTCCCGCCGGAACCGGTCGCTCCTCAGCGAGAAGCTGGTGATGAAGTACCGCGGCTGATCACGGGATGACGTACGGATCGATCAGCCGGCCGTCGGAGAACGCGGGGTTGCCGTTGACGAAGAAGTCGAGCGGGACGTTGCCGTGGAGGCGCGGCGGCGTCTGCATCGGCTGGCGGCGCGGATCGTCCTGGGCGGCGGTGGCGCCGTCGTAGATCAGCGCGTCGATCGACAGCTCGGTGCGCTGGCCGACGACGTGACAGCCGAGGCAGAAGGCGTTGGTGTCCGACGGCGGCCGCGGTGAGGTCGCGTGCAGCGGTCCCTCGGGGAAGATCACGTCGTGGCGCACCGAGATCGACGACAGCGGCAGGTTGTCGAGGAGCGGCAGGTCGGGGTTGGCGTAGTCGTGGACGCAGGCGTAGGTGGTCGGCGCCGCGGTCCCGAGCAGCGTGCGCAGGAGGACGTGCGTGGTGTAGCGCGCCGCCACCGCGTCCCAGGTCGCGTCGGCGCCGGGCACCAGCTGCGCCAGCGTGCCGTGGCCGAGGTTGCACATCACCTCGTAGCCGGGGTCGCGCGCGAACACCTTCACCTCGTCGATCCAGCCCTTGAAGTGCGGCGCGTTGAGCCGGCCGCCGATCAGGAACGGCCCGCCGGCCACCGTCGAGAACATCCCGAACAGGGTCTGGTTGGCGTTGAGCCACGTCGAGAACGGGTAGCCATCGCGGTACAGATCGACGCGCCGCCCCCCGGCGTAGACGGTCCATGCCAGGTGGTTCCATGCGCCCTGGACCAGCGGATGCGCCGCGATCGATCGCGTCGTCGTGAAGCCGCCGCGGCGGTAGCGGATCTGGGTGAGGCCGATCAGCTCGACCACCGTGCCGTCGGGGAACGTCATCAGCGTGCGCGCGACGCCGTCGTTGGCGAACCGCGGATCGACGAACATCGACACCGTCCAGCTGATCGGCAGCTCGGCCTGGAGCGGCATGTCGTAGCTCAGCTTGTGATCGATGCCGTTGAACCACAGGCCCTTGCCGACGATGCCGCCGAGCGCGACCGGCTCGATGCGCGGGAACGGACCGCCGCCGCCGCCGAGCAAGATCCCCGACGGCGGCACCTGCCAGCGCAGCGACGTCGCCGCGTTCGCGACCTCGGCCTCGCCGACGTAGGTCGCGAGGTGCTCGCCGGTCTGATCGAAGCCGTCGAAGTAGGTCGGCTGGTTGGTGTTGGCGAACGGCCGCACCTGCGAGGTCGCGCCGGTCATCTCCGACACGATCACGCCGTCGGCGTCGAGGTAGTCGTCGAACGCGACCTCGACCGTCGCCTTGCCGGTGTTGACGAGCCACACCACGTCGCGCACGGTCGTGGGGTGGGCGTCGGGATCGTGGTTGAACAGCTGCTCCCACGAGTCGATGAACGACGTGTTGTCGACCGCGCCCGACGGCTTGTCGGCGTTGCCGTTGTCGCGCCCGGTGCCGACCCGCACCGCGGCGCCGTTGTAGAGCGTCACCATGCGATGGGTCTCGTCGCCGCGCGCCAGGCCGTAGTCGGTGTTGTTGGCGAGGTTGTCGAGCATGACGACCTTGCCGCGGCTCCACAGCCCGGCGAAGCCGAAGCCGCGGAACTGCTCGTCGTTCTCGGCCGCGGCGATCGCGCCCACGTTCGGCGGATCGACGCACGCCTCGGCGGGGACGCACGCGGTCGCGTAGCGCTTCTGCACGCCGCCGTCGCCGTAGAAGAGCGTCGACGACACCAGCGTGAAGAACAGGTTGTCGCCGTCGCGATCGATCCACGGATACGAGCCGCCGAAGTCCTCGCCATCGGCGAACTCGACGCCCTTGGCGTCGCGCAGCGGATACTCGGCGAAGCCGTAGCGCGCCTGCATGTCGTTGATCGCGTCGTGGTGCGCGTGCGTGACCGGATGCATCGCGGTCCAGCGCGTGACGTCGCACGGCGGATCACCCTCGGGCGAGACCGTGTACATGATGTCGTAGATCTCGGGCGGTGACGCCACGCCGGTCTCGGGGTTGACCCACGCGGGCGTCGTCATGGTGCCGAAGTCGGTGTCGCCGAGGCGCATCACCAGCAGCCGACCGTCGGCGGTGATCATCGGCTCGAGGCCGAACTCGCCGGGGAGCTGCGGCCCGGCCGCGACCGCGGGGGCGCCAACGGGTGCGGTCTCGATCGCCGCGATCGCCGCGCTGGTGGTCTTGGGCGACGACACCTTCACGCGGATCGGCTTGCCGTGGAGCTGGATGCGCTGGTCGGCGACGCGGTACGTCGACACCACCGTCACGTCGTAGCAGTCGAGCGCGGTGTCGTCGGCGCACGGGTACGGGTTCGGCTGCGGGTTGGCGACCGGCCACGCGTCGCAGATCGTGTGGTGATCGGTGGTGTCGAGGTTGCCCGGGACCTGCGGGTTGTAGGCGACGGTGTAGAACGGCGCGAGCGCGGTGCGCCGCGGCGTGTTCTGCGCGAGCACGGTGACGCCGGCCGGCGACGTGATCCACGACGACGTCAGCTTCTCGGGCGTGAACAGGTAGAAGCCGAGCTCGGTGCCGCTCGGCTTCTTCAGATCGATCGCGAGGCGGCCGTCGTTGGTCGAGCGATACGGCGGGACGTGGGGCCGCAAGAACGCGCCGTTCTCGATGAGGTGGACGCTTGGCAGCAACGCCGGGACGTCGGGGTACGGCCCGGGGACGATCGCGGCTGGTTCGGTGCCCAGCGGCGGATCGACCTCCGTCGCGCACGCGGCCGTGAGCGACAGCAACACCAACACCATCGGCATTCTACGCATGGCGCGAATGCAGAGCAGCCGCCATGCCAGCGCCAAGGTCGCGAACGCGGTGGCGCGGCGGGACCTCGAGGTCCCGGTCAGATCCGGTAGTGGACCTGCAAGAGCCCGTAGCCCGAGTTGGGCCCGCCGCCGCCGAACGAGATCATCTGCAGCCGTCCCATCAGCACCAGCTCGACGTGGGAGTGCGGGAACCAGTGGACGTTGACCTCGGCGGCGTTGCGATCGAGCTTCGGCACCGTCAGGTCCTGATCGTAGTGGCCGAGGATGACGTCGACGAACACGCTGCGCATCGGGAACCAGGTCGCCATCAGGTTGCCGACGATCGCGTCGCGCTTGACGTTGCCGGCCGGCCCGGCGTCGAGGCTCTCGTGGACGCCCT
>JAYTAJ010000938.1:0-3051 GCA_043737575.1 Myxococcales bacterium
GATCGACGAGGTCCACCGCGACGACGATCGGCTCGAGGACTCCGCCGAGGAGGTCGACGACTACGCCGCCGACGGCGCGCTGCGGGCGGTCGACGCCGCACTCGCCGCCGCCGCGCGGCAGATGTACGCGGCCGGGCACCAGAGCGAGGCGACCGCCGACAAGGCGTGCGAGCTGCTGCTGAAGGGCGTCGAGCATCCGGAGGTCAAGGAAGCGCTCGCGACGATCGGCGCGAGCGCGGGCGGTCGCCAGGCGGTGATCGCGCAGCTCCGCAAGGACGTGGGCGCGCTGGCGTCGACGATCGCCAGTGTCTCGGAGGACGCGGGCACGGGCTCCCTCGAGCGCGCGAAGGCGCTGGTCGCCGCGCTCGAGCGCGGGCTCGACACGCTGGGGCGCGCCGCGACGACCGATCGCGAGACCAAGGCGATCCTCGAGAAGTGGCCCGAGGGCGTGAAGCAGATCGCGGCGGCGCTGATCGCGCTCGAGCGCCTGAAGCTGCACCAGCACGAGCTCGCGTCGCTGCCCGACAAGTGCAAGCAGCGCGAGCAGGAGCTCGACGACGCGATCGCCAAGCACGGCGACGACAGCGACGGCATCGACGAGATCCCGCGACTCGCCGAGGAGCTGGCCGCGCCCGTGCGGGCCGGGCTCGACAAGGCGCGTGAGCGGCTGCGCGACGAGGATCGCGATCTCGCCGCGGCGCGCGACGTGTCGGTGAGCGACGGGCCGTGGAGCGACGTCCGCGCCGCGGTGCAGCGCGACGCCGACGAGACCCACCGCACGTTCGCCGACGATCTGCAGAAGACCGAGGCCGCCTGCGCGCCCGTCGCGCTCGGCAAGGCGGCGCCCAAACCCAAGAACGCCGAGGAGCGGCTGCGGCTGCGCGCGGGCACGAGCGGCGACGATCTCGATCGCGACGTGCTGGCGTGGATCGATCGATCGCGCGCGACCTACACGCTCGACTGCGACGGCATGAAGGAGCTGTGGCAGGCGTACTGCGGCGAGGACTGGCACCCCGCCGACGGCAAGCCGAAGGAGCGGGCGTCGCGCACCGCCGACGCGCTCCGCGGCCGCATGCGCGCGGAGATCGATCCGGTCGTCGCCGACCTACCCGCGCTCGAGGCGCGCGTGAAGGCGCTCGCCGACAAGCGCGAGACCAAGGCCCGCGGCGCGCAGCTGCAACGCCTGCTCGCCAAGCACAAGACCCGCATCACCGAGCTGGCGACCAACGACACCTGGAGCGGCAACTACAACCTGATGCTCCAGTACGCCAACACCTACGGCAAGCAGCAGCACGACAGCCTGTACAGCAGCAAGGGTTGCACCGTGCCGACCAGCAGCAGCACGGAGGCGATCTTCCCCGCCGAGGGCAAGGATCACTTCAAGCCCGACTGCGTGAACCCGAACGAGTGCCGCGTCTGGGAGTTCAAGCCCGACAGCCCGACCGGCCGCGCCGATGGCATCGACCAGAAAAGGGACTACGAGTACCTGGTCCCGCTCTACTACAACAAACGGCGCGTGGCGGGCGAGGCGGCGAGCGACGCGCTCGGCGGGAGCGAGATCATGAAGATCTTCAAGGAGCGGTGCAGCGCCAGCGGCTCGATCGAGCTCGAGGTCGAAGTGCACGAGTACAAGATCTGCGAGAACCGCTACGTGTGTGTCGCCCGTGACTGAGCCCACCCTCGGCGTCGCGTTCTGCATGCTCGACGACGTCCGCGACGGCAGCGCGCTCGCCGATGCGATCCTCGCGCTGTGCAGCGCGACCGGGCTCACCTTCCGACGCATCAAGATCGCCCCGGGCCGCCGCTCCTCGCAGGGGCGCGACGTGGTCCAGAAGATGCTCCGCGTTGCGGTGGAGGATCCGACGACGCAGTCGGTTGGGCTGTTTCAGATGACGGAGGACCGGATCACCGACGCGCTCCAAGTCTGCCTACGCTCGCACAAGCCGCTCGACGACTTCGAAACGCGCTTCTACACCCGCTGGGTGAGCGTGGAATCGGGCAAGTTGCCGCTCGAGGTCGCAGGGCCGGTCCTCGCGTTCATCGAGGCGATCGCGCGCATCTACCCCGTCGCGCATGGCGCGATCGGTGTCTATCGCGCCATGCCGTACGCGCTCCGCGAGTTCACCAACAGCGGAGCTGTGATGCTCACCGAGCTCGACGCGGCGACCGCGGAGCGCCTCGACTTCGACAACGGCTGCTACACGCAGTACCGCGACAAGCTCCTGCGCCTCTACCCCGTCACGATCATCGGCCCGGCGATCTGGTCGCGCCTCCCGCCGCTGCCGCCGCTCGATCATCCGCCGCAGATCACCGACCTCGGCGACTGCAAGATGCTGACGTGCTGGCCGACGCTCTGCGAGCCCCGCGACCCGGCCTTCCTCCGCGGCACCCGCGCGCTGCGCGAGTGGCTGTGGCCGTACACGATCCAGAACCCGGCCGATCACGTCGACCGCGATCCGCCATGACCGTCACGCCAAGAGCCTCGATCAGCCGCGCGATTCCGTGCATCTCGAATCGCATGACGCCGAGGCGAGGGATGGGACCGCGACGATGGCGACGATGAGCGGGAGGCGCATGGCGCCGAGCCTACCGCGTCACGACGTGAGCCGCGCGCGCGCGGTCGGGACCGCGGACGTGGTGCGGCCGATCTCCCAGATCGCGCCGATCACGTCGCCCACGATCGCGCCCGCGACCAGCGCGGTGCCGAGCGACGCGTCGCCCGCGCCGAGGCGGAACCAGCCGACGATCTGGATCGCGGCCAGCGCGATGCCGCGCTTCCACGCCCGGGTCGACAGGTGCGCGGTGCCGTGGCTGACCAGCACGCCGATCAGGAGCGCGAGGGCGATGCGCTTGCGTCGACCGACCCGCGCCAGGGTGTCGTCGCCCGACGTCACCAGCACGCCGTCGGCGGTCTCGTCGCTGCGCTCGGCGGTGTCGTCGATCGGGATCTCGTCATCGGCGAGCTGGGCCTCGCCGCCCTCGCGCAGCTCGTGGATCAGCGCGGCGGCCGCCTCGGCGTCGTCGCGCGCGACCCAGACGTCGAGGGAGATC
>JAYTAJ010000939.1:0-3049 GCA_043737575.1 Myxococcales bacterium
CCCCCCGCCAAGAAGGAGCGCAAGCAGGCGATCAAGGGCGGGGTCACGTTGTTTCTCGAGACGACCGGCGCGGGCAAGGCCCTGAAGCGCGCCCTGGGCGATGAGCTGGCGGGACTCGCGAAGTCGCTCCCGTTCCTGAGCGGCGACCTCGCGAGCCTGCGCTTCATCGGTCTGGAAGACTTCGGGCTCAAGCTCGACGTGTCCGGAGACCCGACGCTCACGCTCACGTGGACACCGGGCGGCGGCAAGAAGAAGGACAAGGACGACGGCGGCAAGGCGCTCCACGCACAGACCGCGGCGCTGGTGCGGTCGCTACGGGCCATCGGCGTCGGCAAGGAGGTCGACGCCGAGCTGCGGGCGATGTTGATGCGCAAGATCCTCCCCGAGGACAATCCGCTGCTGCCGAAGGCTCCGCCGCCCAAGCAGGATCCGTTGGCGGTGGGGAGCGCGATCGCGACCACCCTCACCGCGACCTCGTTCACGTTCGGCACGGTCGACGGGTTCGCGATCGGCAGCGCCGCCATCGCGGCCGCCGACGCCGCCGCGCTGCGCACGATGGCCGCCGACATCAACCAGCACGTCGACGACGATTCCACGATCACGATCTACGTCTACGGCCACGCCGGCGCAGGCGAGAAGGCGCCGCTCGCCGGGCAGCGCGCCGCGGCGGTGGCGAAGCTGCTCACCAAGACGCTCGACGCGAAGATCGTCGTGGTTGCCAACCAGACCGCGGGCGCGGATGGCCGCAAGGCCGAGGTCGTGTTCACGAGGCACGTCCCGTTCAAGCTGGCGATGCCGACGCGGCCCCCGGTGGACTGACGGCGCGACCCGTGCGGCTACGGGCCCATCACGCGCGGCCCGCCGCCGGGCCCCTCGGAGCCGACCTTGATGTCGGTCTGTGCGACCTCGTCGGTGAGGGCGTCGGCGATGCGCGACGCGACGGGCGCGGCTTCGAGCTTCAAGGACGGTTCGGTGGTCGTGGGCTTGTCGGACATAGGCGTCTCCAGATCGATGGGTTCGATCGGTAGGCGCAGCCCACGACGGATCTTCCTTCGCGAATGGATCATTCGAACACGACGACGTGGCGCACCCACGACGTCGGATCGCGCTGGAGCGCCGTGGCCCGGTGTCGGGCGACCGCCGCCGTGACGGCGTCGCCGCGCTCGATGTCGGCGACGACACCCGCGAAGAATGAGGTCGCATCGGCGTCGGGGATGGGCGTCAGCGCGCCGATGACGGAGCGCGCGCCGGCGGTGAGGAAGGCGTCCGGCAGTCCCCAGCTCAGGTGCGCGTAGCTCGCGGGCACCGCCCCGACGCAGTCGGCGAGCACGACGACGGGCGCGCGGTCGAGGCGCATCGCGCGCACGGCCTCGGCGGTGACGGCCCAGCCACTGCGTCCCTCGCTCAGCATCAGCGCCGGGGCGTCGGATGCGGACGTCCGTTCGGCGTGGGCGTGGATCTCGAGGATCGTGGCGGCCCGCGCCGCCGCCTCCAGTCGTTCCGGAGTCGCCGCGCTGCCGGTGATCAGCTCGGCCCCGGGAGAGACCGTGCTCCAGGGCATCAGGGCCGGCAAGCCCAGGGCCGCGGGCGGACGCGGATCCGCGACGATCACGCGGTGCGCCGATCCGGGGACCGCATCGCGCGTCGGCCCTAGCCGGTACCGCCACGCCACCGCGGAATCGAGGACCGGGCCGATCCCGAGCCAGTGCGGGGTCGCGAGCACGTCCACGATCTCGCAACCGGCGAGACGATCGCGGAGGATCGCGGGCGCTAGCCACTCGGACGGAGGCGCGAGGTCGCGCTCGTGGAGCCCCACGGTCACGCCGTCCCGACCGATCGCGACGCCCACGAACTGGAAGTCGTCGGAGCCGACGACGAGGACGCAGCGGTCCGGCGGCGCGATGCGCCGGACCTGCGCCGCGATCGCGACGACCTCGGACCACGCCGCGCGCTGGCCGGCGTCGACCATGAGCGCCGTCGAACCCGCGGTGATGACCTTGCGCGCGACGGTGTCGTCGCGGGGACGCTCGAGCGCCGCCGCGACGAGGGCGCGCAGCCGGGCCCCGGCGTCGTCGGCCACCCCGAGGTCGGCGCGCGCCATCAGATAGTCGACGATGGGCACCGCCGGCGCCGCGATGCGCGCGCGCAGCGCCGCCAGATCCGCGAGCAGCGCGGTGCGGTCGCGCAGCGGAAATCCCGCGCGCAAGAGGTCGTTCTCCAGCACGAGCGCGAGTAGGCCGGGCGGCTCGCCGCAGTCGGGGAGCCGCGCCGCCGCCTGACGGGCTGCATCGATCCGATGCTCATCGAAGGTCATCTCGGCAGCGAGCACGGCCAGCGTCCGCTGTGCCAGGCACTTGCTGTCGCCTGCCGCGTACTCGCGATAGAAGCCGCGCGCCACCTCGAACCCGTTGCGAAAGCGTTCGACCTCACCGATGAGGTGAAGGGCCTGCAGCCGCAGCTGCCACTCGCCGACGGCCGTCGCGCCGCGCAACGCGTCGAGCGCCGCCTCCCGGGAGGCCGGCAACCGGTACCGATCGTGCTCGAGCCGGGCGCGCTCCATCGCGATCTGCACGCACCGGAACGTCGCGGCCCCCTCCGCGCAGCGACGCTCGCCGCGAACCAGGAGCGCATCGGCGTCCGCCAAGTGCTCGCGTCGGCGCGCGTCGTCCGCGCGATCGACGATGACGATGAGCTCGAACCACGGATCGCCAGTGGCGGCGGCCAGGCGCTCCGCCTCGTCCGCGAAGCTCGCGAGCTGCTGCGTGACATCGAGGGCGCCGAAGACGAGGTCGTCCGCGCCGGCCCGGCGGGCGCGCTGCAGCCACGCGCGGAACCCCTCGTCGGTCAGCGCCTGCCGGTTGCTGACCAAGGCGGCGTACTCGTCGACGAGCGCGAGGCGCGCGGGCGTGAGGGCCGCGGTGGCCTGGTCCAGGTACCGCGCGAGCTCGGTGCCGCTGAGACCTTCGAGCGCGGCCGCCAAGGGCCGGAGCTCGTCGAGGCGGGCCGGCGTGCGCGCGGTGCGGACCGCGTGGTGGAAGTAGATGCGCGA